>JANPEN010000400.1:0-19459 GCA_031422955.1 Acidimicrobiia bacterium | reverse complement strand
ACACCGGTACTCACCTACTGCACTGGGCCCTGCGCACGGTGCTAGGTGACCATGTCCGCCAGCAGGGCTCGTTGGTGGAGCCCGGCCGCCTGCGCTTCGACTTCAGCCACTACGACGCCGTCACCAGCGAACAGCTTGCCCGCATCGAGGACCTGGTGGCGGCCGAAGTGCTAGCCAACCATCCCGTCCGCGCTTATGAGACCACCAAGACCAGCGCCGAGGAGCTAGGGGCGTTGGCCTTCTTTGGCGACAAATACGGCGACGTCGTCCGCGTCCTCGAGGCGGGTCCTTCCGTCGAGCTGTGCGGCGGTACCCACGTTCGTCAGACCGGCGACATCGGCACCGTCAAAGTGGTCTCCGAAGGCTCCATCGGCTCCAACATGCGCCGCATGGAAGCCGTCACCGGCTTCGATACTCTCCTCCGACTCCGCGACGCCGAAGCCAACCTGCGCCAACTGGCCGCCATCCTCAACGTGAGCCTGGAGGAGCTGGCCGAAGGGGCCGAGCGCCGGATCAACCAGATCAGATCGCTCGAGGGCGAGCTGAAGGGCTTGCGTCGCCAGCTGTCCGCCGGCCGGGCCGGCGAGTTAGCCGCGGGAGCGGTCAACGGCGTGGTCGTGGTGCGCATCGATGGCCTTGAACGGGACGACTATCGCGAGTTGGCGCTGGCCGTGCGCAACGCCGCCGGGGTGGAGCTGGCCGTGGTGGGCGGTGAGGCCGAAGGGGGTGGCGTCGCCCTGGTGGCGGCGGCCCGCAAGGGTTCTGGTCACAACGCCGGTGCCCTGGTAGGCGAGGTTTCCCGGCTTATCAAGGGAGGCGGCGGCAAGGGCGAGGAGCTGGCCGTGGCCGGAGGCAAGGATGCATCCGGTATAGATCCGGCCCTTGAGGCCATCCGGGGTGCCCTCGCTCGTGGCTGAGCCCCGTGACCAGGCCGGTCCATCCCACACCCGTCCCGATCGGCGGACCCTGGCCCTTGACCTGGGCGAACGCCGGGTCGGCGTAGCCCTGTGCGACTCTGGCGGGCGTTTGGCAACCCCCTTCGAGGTGGTGGCCCGCAGTGGCCAGCGGGCCACGGATCATCAACGCATTGCCGCCCTGGTGGCGGAGGCCGAGGCTGTTCGGGTGGTGGTCGGCCTGCCCCGCTCGCTCGACGGCAGCCTGGGCCCTGCCGCTAGGAGCGTGCTGGCCGAGGTCGACGAGTTACGCCAGGCCCTGGACGTGCCGGTGTTCACCCATGATGAACGCTTGACCACGGTGAGCGCGGACCGTGATCTACGTCATTTGGGCTTAGGCGCGCCCCAGCGCCGTAAGGTGGTTGACCAGGTTGCTGCGGCCGTTTTGCTTCAGGCGTGGCTCGACGCCGAACAGCAGGCCGACCGACGGGCCAGCGAGTCAACCCCCAAGCCAGGGTCGGCCAGGGTTTCGCCATGAGGGAACCGGGTCGCGCCGAGGATCGCCCGGTCGGCTACGGCCGTGAGCGCTACCCCGACGCGGCCTCGGTGCTGCACGACCAGGATGGCTACGACGACTTCGCACAGTTCGAAGGACGATCCCGTGACTATGTTCGCGTGCCCCGGCGCTCTCCTCAGATGCCCAGCTTCTTGCGTCTCGGCCTGATCATCAAGCTGACAGTGGTGGCGGCCTTAGTCGGCGGGGTCTTGTGGTCCTACCGCCAGATCAACCCATCGGGGGAGCCGGGCGAGACGGTGGTAGTCGACATCCCCGATGGGGTGGGCACCGCCGGTATCGCCGCCGTGCTCGACGAGGCAGGCATCGTGTCCAGCTCGCGCCTGTTCCAGGAGTACGTGCGGTTCAAGAACAAAGGCCCGATCGAAGCGGGCAGCTACCGGGTGCAAAAACGCATGGCCCTGTGGGAAGCGCTCGACGTGTTGGTGGCCGGACCCATCCCCATCGGCACCCTCGACGTGACGGTACCGGAGGGGCTGCGACTGACCGATGCCCTGGCTGCCGTCAGCACCGCCGTGCCCCGATTCAGCGTGGGTTCGCTCCAAGCTGCCGCCGGTGGGGGCCAGGTGCGCTCCCGCTACCGGCCCGAGGGGGCCTCCCTGGAGGGCGTGTTGTTCCCAGACACGTACCGAATCGGCAACGACATGACCGAGGCCGAGACGTTGTCGCTGATGACCTCCCAGTTTGACCGGGTGGCCACCGAGCTGCAGCTCGACGCCAGAGCCGCCGCCCTCGGCTTCACGCCCTATCAGATCCTCATCATCGCCTCCATGATCGAAGAGGAGGCCAAGATCGCGGAGGAACGGGCCCAGATCTCCCGGGTTATCTATAACCGCCTCAGCCAGAACATGGTGCTCGGCATCGACGCCACCACTCTCTACGCAGTGGGCAAGGAGGGCAACACCCTCACCCTGTCGGACCTGGACAATGACTCGCCCTACAACACTCGCAAGATGCAGGGCCTACCCCCAGGGCCCATCTCCGCGCCGGGTCGAGCATCCCTGGAAGCGGCGCTGGCACCGGCGGAGGGGTCCTGGTTGTTCTACGTCTTGGCCGACGCAGACGGCCATCATGCCTTCACCGAGAGCGCAGAGGAGTTCGAGGAGCTGGTCGCCCAGGCCGAGGCGAAAGGCTTGCTCGGATGACCTCGAACTGGCTGCGGCCGGATCGGGTCGGGGTGCTACCGGCTGGTTCCACTCGGGTGGCTGCGGTGATCGGAGACCCCGACCGCCATTCTCTTTCTCCGATCTTGCACAATGCCGGTTTCCAAGCGGCCCAGTTGGACTGGGTCTACGTAGCCTTCCCGGTCGCCCAGGGCCAAGCCAACAGCGCGCTTGAGGCTATGACCGCGCTGTCCTTCGGCGGTTTGTCGGTGACGATGCCCCACAAGCAGGCGGTGGCCGAAGCGCTTGGCTCCTCGCTCAGCCGTGCCGCGGCACGCCTCGGTGCGGTGAACTGTGTGCGCTGGGACGGCAATGCCTTGGTCGGGGAGAACACCGACGGCGACGGTTTCATCGATGCGCTGCGCCAGGAGTTGGGGGTCGACCCGGCTGGCGCTTCGGTGGCGGTGTTCGGGGCTGGAGGTGCCGGGCGGGCGGTGGTAGCCGCCTTGGCCGATGCCGGTGTCGAGCGCCTGGTCGTCATCAATCGGGACCAGGCCCGAGCCCAACAGGCAGTCACTTTGGGTGGCCAATATGCCAGCGTAGGTGACCAATCGGTCGTGGGTGAGATGGATATCATCGTTAATGCCACCTCGGTGGGCATGGGTATTCATCCCATTGACCCACGTCGCCAACCCGAGTTGCCCTTCGACCCTGCTGCCCTCAGGCCCGGCCACATCGTGGCCGATCTGGTTTATCAGCCGGTGCGTACGGGCCTACTCGAGGCGGCCGAGCGGGCCGGAGCCCACACCCTTAACGGGGTCGGCATGCTGCTCTACCAGGCTGTTCGCGCTTTCGAGTTGTGGACGGGGCACGCTGCCCCCGTCCTGGCCATGCGCGAAGCGGTCGAACGATACTTGCTGGCCTGAGCCGAATGGCGGACCTTCCGCCATGGCCGTGGGGGCCATACGTCGTGCCCAGGGGCGAGCCGAGGTCGGGCCGGGATTGAGGATCGCCGACGCTGCCGGTTGACGATGCCGCTAAAGTTCTCACTGTTGGCGGTTGTCCATTCTTTAACGTTCGCCGGACCACGGGGGTTCCCGAGGACTGGGAGGCCACTGTGTCGCTGCAAGGATCCATCGAGACGTTCGCCATCGCCGACGTGTTACGGCTGTTGGCGGCAACGTCGAAAACAGGGCGCTTGCACGTCCAGGGGCCGTCGCGGGCCGGTACGGTGTGGGTGGATAGCGCTCGCGTGCTGGCCGCGGACAGTCCCTCGACCCCGCATGTAGCCGGCCCGGTAGACGTGCTGTTCCAACTGTTGCGCTTCGAACGCGGGTCGTTCCGCTTTGAGCTAGACAAAGCCCCGACCGAGCCGGGAGAGCCGCTCGATATCGAACTCGCCCTAGGCGAGGCCGAGTCGATGCTGCGGGAGTGGCGTCAACTAGAACAGCAGATTCCCTCGGGGGAGTCCTGGGTGCAGCTTCAGCCCGCTCTGAGCGCCTCGGCGGTCACCCTGGATGCCGACGAGTGGTCCACGTTGGTGGCGGTGTCCGGGGGCCGCAGCGTCGCCGAGGTAGGCGACCGCCTTTCCTTCGGAGAGCTGCGTACGGCTCAGGCCTTGGCCCGGTTGCTGGATCTCGGTTTGGTCGAGGTGGGCGTCCGCCCGACCGCCGCGCCGTTGGGCCTACCGCCTGCTCCGCCTCCTGCTATCGAAGCCGTCGAGGCGGCCAGCGCCCAGGCCCAGTCCGACCCGAGCCCGCTCAACGTACCGGCACCGGCGGAGGCCGTCGTGGCACCGGTTGGGTTGAGCGCCCTGGCGCCGCCCAGCCCGGTCAGCACCGCGGCCCCCGCTGAGCCCGACGGCGCGGTTGCGTCCAACGGGTTCACCCCGTTGGCCCCCGCCCCGCCGGTGCCGCCCACTCCGCTGACTCCACCGTCGCCGACGTGGAGCCCCTCGCCGAGCAGCCTGAGCAGTTGGGCTGCCCCCGAATATCCGCCCTTGGCGCCCCCTCCCGAGTGGCCCAGCCCCGCCGCGGCCTGGTCGGAAGGTCCGGGACAGGCTGGTTCTTCCAGCGAGGCCTCCACCTTTGCCACGCCCCCGGAGACGGATCTGGATGGGACCGCCTCGCCGCCGTTCAGCTATCCCGTTGTCGATAACGCCGCCGATCCCTACAGCTACCCCCCGCCCAGCGACTCGCCGTCGGGTTGGGCCCTGGCCGCCGCGACACCATCACTGACCTCGGCAGACGACGCCCCCGATGAAGGTCCAGCTCCCGCCGGGCCGGTCTCTGGCTACCCCAGCGACAGGGGCTCCCCGGGCGACTTTGGCTTCCCCGGCGGCAGAGGTTACCCCAGCGATAACGGCAGCGATGGTGGTTACCCGAGCGAGAACGGTGCGACTTCGGACACCGGCTACCCAGCGTTGCCTCCACCCATGCCTCCGGCCTACATCAGCCCAACGGCGTCAGTGGTGCCGAACCCTCCGAGCTGGGCGTTACCGACCGAAGCCAACCTGGTGGGCGGCGCGGCCGACCCTGCCGGGGCCGGCACGGTTGCCAACGGCAACAGCCCGAACGGTCCCACCGGTCCCGCCGCCACTAGCAGTGCAGAAGGTGCGTGGATCGGCTCCCTGGCCGACGCCATCGAGCGGGCCGACGACGGCTTCACCCCTGCCGACGATGCCACCATTCAGGCGCGTAGCCAATCCCCCGGCCAGACCACCAGCACACCCGGAAGCGCCACAGGCGGATCGAGCACGTTGGGCGCTTGGCCGCCGGCTGGCTCCTTGCCGCCCCCGCCCCCGGCCCCGCCCGCTCCTCGGGGAGGCTGGGCCAGCCCGACGTCGTTGTTTGGGAACGGCTCTCCGGAACGGCTGGCGCCGCCGCCCCCGCCGCCCCCTCCCATGGGCGGCCCACTCCTGGGCGGGGACCCCGGCCAGCCCGGCGCGGTGACCGTCAGCGCCCGCAACGAGGATGCGGCCCCCGGTGCAAGCACCGATGCCGACAACCCCGACGACATCGATCGCCAACTGTTCAACCTCAGCCCGCGGGCGCGAGAGGCGGTCAAGCAGAGCAGCGGTCTCTTCGACGGTCGCGACCGACGCTGAGCCGGGACCCAACCCACGGCGCTGACCGCTGACGCGTTCGCTGGTCGTTCTGCTGGTTCTGCTCGGGTTATTCCTCGGGCCAGTACTGGCCCAGCTATCCCGGGTGCTCGCCACCCGAGATCCGCTGTTGTCGGCCGCCACCTGGCGGAGCCTGCCGTCGTGGCGCAGGGTTGATGCTCGCCTGGTGGCCTGCGCGGGGTTGAACGGTGTCCTCTTCGGCCTGGCCGCTTGGCGCTGGGATTCACCGCTGGAGGGGTCCGTCTTCGCCACCTTCTTCTCGGTGTTGGTGATCGTTTGTGTCATTGATGTCCTCCATGCGCGCATCCCTGATCGGATCTCCTTTCCGGCCATGGCGGTGGGCGCAGGCTTGGTGGGGGCGGCCACTGCCTGGCAACGTGATCCCGTTCGGCTTTGGGCAGTGGTACTGGCCGCCGCTCTGTTCTGGGGGGTCCTGGGGGTCGCGCACCTCATCTCGCCTCGGGGTATGGGCCGTGGCGACGTGAAGCTGGGGGTGGTGCTGGGGATAGCCTTGGGTTGGGTCGCCCCCGGCCCGCTCGCCGCCGTCACCGCTGTTTTCAGTGCTTTTTTCCTGGCCAGCCTGGTGGGCACCGCCATTGGTTTGGTCTTGTGGGCCTATCGGCGCCACAACGCGCCCTACCCGTTTGGCCCTGCGCTGGTCTTGGCCGTGGTGGCCGTGCTTTTGGCCTCACCGGGCCTGCCCGGCGGCTGAGGCGATCTTCCCAGCCGCCGCGCCAGCCCCCACGGTCGAAGGTTCCTCAACGGTTCCTGTCCCCGGGGGGCCGGTCGGTACGCTGAGCGGCGCATGCAGGCAGATCTTCGTTCCGCACCGGTGGTGCTGATCGGGCTGATGGGGGCGGGCAAGTCCACCGTCGGCCCCTTGGTGGCCCGGCGGTTGTCCCGGCCCTTCGTCGACGCTGATGCCGCCTTGGAAGCGCAGGTCGGGCGGTCCATCGCCGACATCTTCGCCGAGGACGGCGAAGGCGCCTTCCGCCAGCTAGAAAGCCAGGTCCTGGCCCAGCTGTTGGCTCGACCCGATCGCCCCGTCATCGGGGCCGGGGGAGGGGCGGTCCTGGCCCCCGCCAACCGTGAGCTGCTGACCCGCGCCGCAGCCGCGGTGGTGTGGCTGCAGGCCGACCCGGCTGTGCTCGCCGCCAGGGTAGGCGAGGCAGGAGACCGTCCGGTGCTGGCCGGGTCCTCCGCCGGCACGAGTGTCGTGGACACCTTGGCCCGCCTGGCCGGCGAGCGTGGCCCCTCCTACCAGGCGGCGGCCACCCATCGGGTGGCTGCGGACATCGGCCTGGCCGAGCAGGTGGCGGAGGCCGTGGTTCGCCAACTACGCGGCTCCGCCACTGAGCTGGCGGGTCGGGTTGAGGTAGGGCTGGGGGCTCGCAGCTATCCGGTGGTGGTCGGCGCCGGAGCTCTTCGCGGCTTGGCCGATCTGCTACCCGTCGGTACCGGCAAGGTGGCGGTGGTCACCCAACCCGGCATCGGTGTCGACATCGAGCTGCGCGTGGAGCATCGGACGTTCCTGCTCAACGACGGCGAAGCGGCCAAGTCCTTGGGTACCGTCGAGGACCTGTGCCGCCAGTGGGCCCAATGGGGTTTGTCCCGAGCCGATGCTGTGGTGGCGGTGGGTGGTGGGGTGGTCACTGATGTGGCGGGTTTCGCCGCGGCGGTCTACCACCGGGGCATCCCCGTGGTGCACGTACCCACCACCTTGCTGGGTCAGATCGATGCCGCTATCGGCGGTAAGACCGGGGTGAACCTGCCCGAGGGCAAGAACCTGGTCGGCGCCTTCTGGCAACCCGCGGCGGTGATCTGTGACACCGACACCCTCATTACCTTGCCCGCCCGCGACTATCGCAGCGGTCTGGGAGAGCTGGCCAAGTACCACTTCTTGGGAGGCGGAGCGTTGGAGCGGCTGAGCCTGCCGGAGCGGGTGCTGCGATCGGTCCAGATCAAGGCGGCGGTCGTCACCGGCGACGAGCGCGAAGGCGGGGATCGGGCCACGCTCAACTACGGCCACACCCTTGCCCATGCCCTGGAGACCGCGGGTCGGTTCGACCTGCGCCACGGCGAGGCGGTGGCCATCGGTTTGGTCTTCGCCGCTCACCTCGCCCAGCAGCTGGGCCGGATCGACGGCCCCAGGGTGGAGGAGCACTATCGGGTGGTGCAGGCCTACGGGCTCGGCCACACCCTGCCCAGCCCCCTTGAGCTCGATGAGTTGATCGAGCTCATGGCCAGGGACAAAAAAGCCCTACGGGGTCTCACCTTCGTGCTGGAACGGCCCACCGAGGACGGGCGCGGCTACCAGGTCGAGCTGGTGGCCGGCGTCGCCCCCGACGATGTGGGACGCGCCGTACGGGCCATGAAAGAACGGACCAAAAAAGAACAGGCCACGACAGAACGGACCCCGGCAACATGACCGCCGTGCTGTTGCTCTCGGGTCCGAACCTGAACCTGTTGGGCACCCGGGAACCGGAGATTTACGGCTCGGCCACGCTGGATGAGCACGTGGACACGTTGCGAGTCGAGTTGGCTCAGGCGGGCATCGAGTTGGAGCATCTGCAATCCAATGCCGAAGCGGTGATGGTCGAAGCGGTGCAACAAGCCAGGGGGCGGGTGGCGGCCATCGTCATCAACCCCGGCGCGTTCACCCATTACTCGTGGGCGTTGCACGACGCCCTGGCCGCTTTTTCTGGCCCCATCGTGGAACTTCATCTGTCCAACCCGCAGCGCCGCGAACGCTGGCGCCACACCTCAGTGGTTGCTCCGGTAGCCACCGCCATGCTCTGTGGTCTGGGCGGGGCCGGTTACCGCCTCGCCGGCCAGGCTGTGCTGGCGCTGCTCGCTCTCCCGCCCCGAAAGGCCCCGTCATGACCCTGGCCGCCCCGAGCCAGCCCCCCGAACCGCTGCCGCCCCTCGATCACGTTGGGCGTATCGCCGCCGTCCGCAACAGCCTGGCCATTCATGAGGTCGACGTGGTTGTTGTCACCCGGCTGGTCAACGTGCGGTATCTCAGTGGGTTCTCCGGTTCCCATGGGGTGTTGGTCATCGCCGCCCAGGCCCCACTCACCCTGGTCACCGACGGCCGCTACCGCGACCAGGCCGCCGTTGAGTTGCAGCAGGCGGGTGTCGAGGTAGCGCTGCGGGTTGAAAGCGTCGACTTCAACGCCGCCCTCGCCGAGGTTGTGCAGGCGGCGGGCAGCGAACGGGCCGACACGAGCCAGGGGCTACGCATCGGCCTGGAAGCCGAGGAAGTCAGCTGGGCCGAACAACGCCGCTACGCCGAGCGTTTCCCCGCCGCCCAACTGGTGGCGTTGACCAACGTGGTGGAGGCGCTGCGGGCCCGCAAGGACCCCGGCGAGATCGCCCGCATGGAACTGGCTGCCCACATCGCGGACCAGGCCCTGGCCGACACCGTCGCCCTGCTGCACGATGAGCCCACCGAGGCAGGCTTCGCCCTGGCCCTGGAGGTAGCCATGCGGCGGCTGGGGGCCGATGGGCCCTCCTTCGAGACCATCGTGGCCAGCGGGCCGAACGGGGCGCTGCCCCACGCCCGGCCCGGCCCCCGCCGCATCCAGCGCGGTGATCTGGTGGTGTTGGACTTCGGTGCCCTGGTCGCCGGCTACCACTCGGACATGACCCGCACCGTGTGCGTCGGCCCCGCCTCGTTCGACCAGCGCCGCCATTTTGATGTCGTGCACCGGGCCCAGGCCGATGCGCGCGACGCGGTCAGGGCGGGAGTGGCCACCAAGCACATCGATGCGGTGGCCCGCGGGATCATCGAAGCAGCCGGTTGGGCCGAGCAGTTCTCCCACGGAACCGGCCACGGCATCGGCCTAGAGGTCCACGAGGCTCCGTTGCTGTCACGCACCACCACCGGCTTGCTCGAGGTCGATTTCGTCGTCACCGTCGAACCCGGGGTGTATAAGCCCGGTCAAGGCGGTGTTCGGATCGAGGACACGGTTGTTGTCAGCGAGACCGGATGCCGTAGCCTCACCCGCTTTCCCAAGGAACTCGAAGTCTGAGCCCCCCACTTTGGGGAAGGAACCACAACCATGCCAATGATCTCCACCAGCGACTTACGCAACGGTATGACCCTCAACCTCGACGAGGGCCTGTTCAACGTCGTGGAGTTCCAGCACGTCAAGCCGGGCAAGGGCGGCGCCTTCGTGCGCACCACCCTGAAGAACATCCGCACCGGCCAAGTGGTGGATCGCACCTTCCGGGCCGGGGAGCGCTTCGACCGGGCGGTCCTGGCCAAGCGCGAAATGCAATTTCTCTATCGCGACGCCGATGAGTACGTGTTCATGGACAACGCCACCTATGAGCAACTCAACGTGGGCCCGGCCAGCTTGGGAGACACCGCCAACTACGTGATTGAGGGCTCCACCGCCATCCTGATCATGTTCGACACCGAGATCGTCGGCACCGAGCTACCCGCCGCGGTGGAGCTCGCCATCGCCCAGACCGAACCGGGCGTGCAAGGTGATCGGGTTTCGGGTGCCCGGAAGCCAGCCACGCTGGAAACCGGCCTGGTCATTCAGGTGCCGTTGTTCGTCAACCCGGGGGACAGGGTGAAGGTCGACACTCGCAGCGGGGAATACCTCACCCGCGCATGAGCGACCCCAAGAACACCGGGCGCCGGGCAGCCAGGGAGCGGGCGTTGTCGTTGCTCTACGAGGCGCAAAGCAAGGGCCAAACGATGGGTGCGGTGCTCGCCGCGCTGCCCACCGCCCCCGACTCGTTCTCGGTGGAGCTCATCACCGGGGTAGAAGCCCAACAGCCGGTCCTGGACGAGTTGATCGGCCGGTTCGCTCGGGGTTGGCGCCTCGAACGCATGCCCCAGTTGGATCTGGCCATCTTGCGCATGGCCTCCTTCGAGTTGTGTGAGCGGCCTGATGTGCCCACCGCAGCCATCATCTCCGAGGCGGTGGAGCTGGCTAAGCGCTTCTCTACCGACAACTCCGGCCGCTTCGTAAACGGGGTGCTCGCCTCCATCGCCACCGCGGTCCGTCCGGGCGTGGACCCCACCGCGGTGAGCCCTCGTTCGCGCCCTGGCCGTAGTGCCGGTAGCGCCGGACCCGGCGAGACCAGCGAGGAAAGCTCGGGTTCGAGCTGAGCGGTGCTGCTAGCCTCAGCTCCCGACCGTGAAACGGGTCCCGTGAGGCCCGAACGGACTGGAGCACCATGGGTTTCCCGCCGCCTCTTCCTGTATCGACGTCTCCAGCGCCCCCTGATGGGGGCCTTTTTTCGGCCAGAACTCAGGTCATGGAGGCGGGCGATGTGTCTCGGGCCCTGCGGCGCATGGCCCACGAGATCACCGAGCGCAACCACGGCCTCGACGCGGTGGTGCTGGTCGGGCTGGTGACCGGCGGGGTGGCGCTGGCCCAGCAACTGGCCCAGCTTCTGGGCGAGATCGAAGCGGTCACCCCGCCCGTGGGTCGCCTCGACGTGTCCTTCTACCGCGACGACATCGCCTTGCGGCGGGTCATGCCCCACGGCGTGACCAACATCCCGGTGGAGCTCACCGATCGCATCGTGGTGCTGGTCGACGATGTGCTCTTCACCGGGCGCACCGTGCGCGCCGCGCTCGATGCCCTCAACGACCACGGCCGACCCCGGGCCGTGCAGCTCGCCGTGCTGGTTGATCGCGGCCATCGTGAGCTACCCATTCGCCCCGATTTCGTGGGCAAGAACCTGCCTACCGCTCGCGACGAGGAGGTGCAGGTCGGCCTCGACGGGGTGGAGATCCTGCGGCGCTTCAGCGCCGGTCCTGGCCTGCCCGCATCCGGGGGGGATCCGGCGTGAAACACCTGCTCGGGGTGATCGGAATGCCCGCCCAGGAGTTGACCGAGCTGTTGCAGCTGGCCGACTCCTTCGCCGAGGTCAACGCCAGGCCCATCCCCAAGGTCCCCGCCCTGCGCGGCCGCACCGTGGCCACGTTGTTCTTTGAGGACTCCACTCGCACGAGGGTCAGCTTCGAGACCGCGGCCAAGCGCCTGTCGGCGGACACGTTGAGCTTCTCCGTCAGTTCCTCCTCGGTGAAGAAGGGCGAGACCCTGCGCGACACCGCCCTCACCCTGCAGGCCATGCGGATCGACGCCATCGTGGTGCGCCACGCCAGCTCGGGGGCCCCCTGGCAGCTGGCCCGCTGGTTGGACTGCTCGGTTATCAACGCCGGCGACGGCTGGCACGAACATCCCACCCAGGCCCTGCTCGATTGCTACACGCTGCGACGCCATTTTGGTTCGTTGCAAGGGCTGCGCATCGCCATCGTGGGCGACGTGAAACATTCTCGGGTGGCTCGTTCCAACGCCTGGGCCTTCGCCGCGTTGGGGGCGGAGGTGACCCTGGTCGCCCCGCGTACTCTGCTGCCGCCCAGCCTGGCCGGCTGGCCGGTGCAGAGCACCGAGGACCTCGACTCGGTACTGGGCCGGGTCGACGTCATGTATCTGCTGCGCATGCAGCGTGAACGCCAGGGCGAGAACCTGGTGCCCACGCTGCGGGAATACACCGCCCGCTTCGGCCTCACCCGCGAGCGCGCCGACCGACTGGCCGACGAGGCGGTGGTGTTGCACCCCGGTCCCATGAACCGCGGTGTCGAGATCGCCCCGGAGGTAGCCGATCAACCTCGCTGCCTGGTGCTCGACCAGGTCGCCAACGGCGTGACAGTGCGCATGGCGGTGCTCTACAAGCTCTTGGCCGGGGCCGATGGGGTGGAGGCGGAACATGGCTGAGCGGCGCAGTGGGTTGGGTGACGAGTTCGTGCTGCGGGGGGCGACGATCCTTGACCGCGACGGTAGGCGCCGGGCCGATGTGGCCGTTCGGGACGGCCTCATTGCCGCGGTGGCCGACAACCTGAGCGGCCCGGCCGTGCTGGACGGCGCCGGTTGTGTGATCGTGCCCGGCCTGGTCGATCTCAACGCAGGGGTGGGACAACCCGGTCACGAGGAAAGCGAGACGGTGCACAGCGCCGCCCGCGCCGCCGCTCTCGGCGGCTACACCACGCTGGTGGCCCGGGCGGACACCGACCCGGTGGTGGATTGCGCGGCCATGGTTCGCGAGGTGGCTGCGTTGGCCGAGGGAGCCTGCTGTCGGGTGGTGCCAACGGCCACGGTGACGGTGGGCGGGCAAGGTGAGCAGCTGAGCCCTCTAGGCGAGTTGGCCCGGCTCGGGGTGCGGCTGTTCTGCGACGACCGGGTCGGCATCTGCGACGCGCGGCTGTTGCGCCGAGCCTTGGAGTACGCGGCCGGGTGCGGGGTGGTCATTGCCCAGTTCGCCCAGGACCCGTCCCTAGCCGCCGGCGGGCACCTGCACGAGGGGGAGTGGTCCTCCCGGTTGGGCATCGCCGGCATCCCCTCCGAGGCCGAGGAAGTGGTGGTCATGCGGGACCTGGCCCTGGCTCGTCTCACCGGTGCCGCCCTGCATTTCCGCACCCTCAGCACGGCCGCTTCCTGGGCAATGGTGGCCAGCGGCAAGCGCAGCGGCCTACGGGTCAGCGCCGAGGTGTCCCTGGCCCATCTCCTGCTGAGTGACGCGGCCTGCGCGACCTTCGACCCCGCCACCAAGTTCAGCCCGCCGCTGCGGGGGGACGTAGACCGAGCCGCGCTGGTGGCGGCACTGGCCGCCGGCGAGGTCGATGCCCTGGTCAGCGACCATACGCCCCACGCCTCGGGGGACAAGGACGTACCCTTCGATGAGGCTATGGCCGGCGCCGCCAGCCTGGAATGGGTACTGGCCCTGGCCCTGAGCGAACTCACCCTTGGCGAAAACTCCAGCCAGCCCACCCGAGTGGGCCTGGCTGCCCTCATCGCCTCCCTGTCCTGGAAGCCCGCCGCCATACTAAGCGGTATGGACGGCACGGCGGGGCGTATCGAGGTTGGCCAACCCGCCGATCTCGCCGTCATCGACCCCACGGCCGAATGGGTCGTCGACCCGGCCAGGGGCGCCAGCCGCAGCCGGACCACCCCCTTCGCCGGGCGTCGTCTGCGGGGGCGAGTTCGTCACACGATCCTGGCCGGCGAGGCCGTAGTCATCGATGCCGTCGCCCAGCGCTGAAGAAGAAAGCACCACCGTCATGTCTGATCTGTCTGATCCCGCTGATCCCGCTGATCCCGCCGGCCGGGCCGCCTTGCCGGCGTTGCTGGTCTTGGCCGACGGCACCACCTTCAAGGGCTACCAGGCCGGCTGGTCCCCACCCGGAGGCATCGCGGGCGGCGAGGTGGTGTTCAACACCGTGCTCAGCGGCTACCAGGAGGTCATCACCGACCCCTCCTACGCCGGTCAGATCATCACCTTCACCTACCCCCACATCGGTAACTACGGCGTGAACGAACAAGACATGGAGTCTGCCCGTCCCTTCTGCCGAGGGGTCATCGTGCGGGATCTTTCTCGCCGTCCCTCCAGCTGGCGGAGCCAGCAATCTCTGGGCGCATTCTTGGCGGAGCACCGCATCCCCCTCATCACTGGCATCGACACCCGCCGTCTCACCCGGGTGCTGCGTGAGCGGGGGGCCATACCCGGCGCTTTCGGCACCGCGCCCGCAGAGGCGCTGCTCGCCGCCGCCCTAGGTGAGTCCGGCACCGACGGCCAGGACTTCGTGGGCCAGGTCAGCTGCGTGGCCCCGTACCGCCGAGCCCGCGACCCCGGCCACGGGGCAGGACCGGCGCGACGGGTGGTCGCCTACGACTTTGGTATCAAGACTTCAATCATCGACCAATTGGCCCAGATAGCGGAGATCGAGGTGGTCCCTGCTCGCACGCCAGCGGCGGATGTGCTGGCCAAATCCCCCGACGGGGTTTTCCTCTCCAACGGGCCTGGCGATCCAGCCGCCCTGGGGTTCGAGGTGGCCACCGTCAGCCAGCTCATCGGCCAGGTGCCCATTTTCGGGATCTGCCTCGGCCACCAGCTGCTGGGCACTGCGCTGGGCGGGCGCACCTTCAAGCTCCCCTTCGGCCACCACGGCGGCAACCACCCCATCCGCCGGGCCGACACCGGGGGCATCGAGATTGCCTCCCACAACCACAACTACGCCATCGACGCCGCCAGCCTGCCCGAAGGGGTGGAGATCACCCACATCAATCTCAACGACGCCACCGTGGGCGGGTTGCGCCACCGGGAGCGTTGGTGCTTCAGCGTGCAGTACCACCCCGAGGCCGGCCCCGGCCCCCACGATCCCCGCTACCTGTTCGCCGAGTTCGCTTCGGTGATGGACCAATGGAAGGACCACCGTGCCGCGTCGTGATGACCTCAGCTCGATCCTGGTGATCGGCTCCGGCCCCATCGTCATCGGCCAGGCCTGCGAGTTCGACTACTCGGGCACCCAGGCCTGCCGGGTGCTGCGGGCGGAGGGGTACCGGGTGGTGCTGGCCAACTCCAACCCCGCCACCATCATGACGGACCCCGAGTTCGCCGACGCCACCTACATCGAGCCCCTCGATGCCGATGTTCTCGAGCGCATCATCGCCCGGGAACGACCCGACGCCCTCCTGCCCACCATGGGTGGACAGACCGGGTTGAACCTGGCCATGGAGCTCGTCGAGCTGGGTGTGCTCGAGCGCTACGGGGTGGAGTTGATCGGGGCCAACGCCGAGGCCATCGCCACCGCGGAGGACCGCGGCCGTTTCAAGGAGGCCATGATCGAGGTGGGCCTGTCCGTGCCCGCCTCGGGCATCGCCCACAACATGGCGGAGGCCCAGGCGGTGATCGCGGAGATCGGCCTACCCGCCATCATTCGTCCCGCCTACATCCTAGGGGGCACGGGCACTGGCATCGCCCACGACGCGGCCGCTTTCACCCGTATGGCCGAACGGGGACTGGTGGCCAGCCCCATCTCGGAAATCCTCATCGAGAAATCCATCGCGGGCTGGAAAGAGTTCGAGCTGGAGGTAATGCGGGACAGCAAGGACAACTGCGTGATCGTCTGTTCCATCGAGAACGTGGATCCGATGGGCGTGCATACGGGCGATTCGATCACGGTGGCGCCCGCTCAGACCCTCACTGACCGCGAGTACCAGGCCATGCGCGACGCGGCCTTCATCTGCATCCGCAGGGTGGGGGTGGAGACGGGCGGCTCCAACGTGCAGTTCGCCGTGCATCCAGACACCGGCGAGATGGTGGTCATCGAGATGAACCCCCGGGTCAGTCGTTCCTCGGCGCTGGCCTCCAAGGCAACGGGCTTTCCCATTGCCAAGATCGCCGCCCGTCTGGCGGTGGGTTACACGCTCGATGAGATCGTCAACGACATCACCCGCAAGACCCCCGCCAGCTTCGAGCCCGTCATCGACTATGTGGTGACCAAGATCCCCCGTTGGGCTTTCGAGAAGTTCCCCGGGGCCAGCCCCGTGCTCGGCACCCAGATGCAGTCCGTCGGCGAGGTCATGGCCATCGGTCGTACCTTCACCGAGAGCCTGCAAAAAGCCATGCGGTCCCTGGAGCTGGGCCGGGCCGGGCTCAACGGAGACCCCGGCGAGGCCGTGTTCGACGCGCTGTCCGACCAGGAGGTGCTGGCCCGCCTGGCGCTGGGCACCCCCGATCGACTCTTCGAGGTGGAATCCGCCCTCCGCCGGGGCCTGAGCATCGAAGCGGTCCACGATGCCTGCCGGATCGACCCGTGGTTCTTGGACCAGATGCTGCAGATCAGCGAGGAGCGTTTGGCCCTGGCCGACCTTTCCGGGCCAGGGGACCGTTGCCTCGACGAACGGCGCTGGCGTCAGGCCAAGCAACTCGGGTTCTCCGACGCCCAACTGGCCCATCTCTGGGCGGTGTCCGAGGCGCAGGTCCGTGCCGCCCGCATCGCCGCGGGGGTGGTCCCCACCTATAAGACGGTGGACACTTGCGCGGCGGAGTTCGAAGCGGAGACCCCGTACTTCTACTCCACCTACGAGGAAGAAGACGAGGTCCCCGCCTCCGAACGGCCCAAGGTCATCATCTTGGGATCGGGACCCAACCGCATCGGCCAGGGCATCGAGTTCGACTACTGCTGCGTGCACGCCTGCTTCGCGCTGGCCGAAGCCGGCTTCGAAGCGATCATGATCAACTGCAACCCCGAGACGGTATCCACCGACTACGACACCTCGGATCGGTTGTACTTCGAGCCGCTCACCCATGAGGACGTCATGAACGTCATCGAGGCCGAGCAACGCCACGGCCGCCTGGTCGGGGTGATCGTGTCTCTCGGCGGCCAGACCCCCCTCAAACTGGCCGATCTGCTCCCCCCCGAGCTGATCCTGGGTATGTCGCCCGCCTCCATTGACGTGGCCGAGGACCGCGAGCAATGGAACGCCCTGTGCGCGCGCTCGGAAATCCCCCAACCGGCCGGCGGCACGGCCACCGACGTGGACCAGGCTCGCGCGGTGGTGGCTCGAGTCGGATACCCGGTGCTGGTGCGACCCTCCTACGTGCTGGGTGGGCGGGCCATGCAGATCGTCTACGACGACGAGGGCCTGGTCGCCGCGCTGGCCGAGATGGCTAAGGCCGGCTCGCTGGGCCGGGAGGGCGGCTTGTCGGCCCAGCGTCCGGTGCTGGTGGACCGCTTCTTGGAGGACGCCACCGAGGTCGACGTTGATTCGCTGCGTGACAGCCAGGGTGGGTTCATGATCGGTGGGATCTTGGAACACGTTGAGGAGGCCGGGGTGCATTCCGGTGACTCCGCCTGCGTGTTGCCCCCCGTCTCTCTGTCGGCGGAGACCCAGGCCGTCATCACCGACTACACCCATCGCCTGGCCGACGAGCTGGGTGTGGTGGGGCTGTTGAACGTGCAGTACGCGGTCAAGCAGGGCCAGGTTTTCGTCATCGAGGCCAACCCCCGGGCGTCGCGAACCGTCCCGTTCGTGGCCAAAGCCACCGGTGTTCCCCTGGTCAAGGTGGCCGCGCGGCTCATGGCCGGCAGCGCCGGGGTCCCCGCTGCGGCCACCACCCTGGCTGGGCTGCGTACCGAAGGGCTGCTGTGCCCTGCGGTCAAGGGGTCCCACGTGGCGGTGAAGGAGGCGGTGTTGCCCTTCAACCGCTTTCCAGGCACCGACGCCGTGCTTGGCCCCGAGATGCGTTCAACCGGCGAGGTCATGGGTATCGACAGCTCCTTCGGGATGGCCTTCGTCAAAAGTCAGCTGGCCGCAGGTACTCGGCTGCCCAGCGAGGGCACGGTGTTCCTCTCCCTGGCCGACAGGGACAAGCATCTTGGGGTGGAAGCGGGCCGGCTGCTGCACGAGTTGGGCTACCGCATTGTCGCCACCGCCGGCACTGCTGAAGCACTCACCCGAGGAGGAGTTCCGGTGGCCCAGATCATGGCCAAGGTGGGCGACGGGGCAGGGGTGGATGCCCTCGATCTCATCGCCGCTGGCCAGATCGCCCTGGTGGTGAACTCTCCGCGAGGTCGTGGCTCCCGCGCTGATGGCGCCCACATCCGCCACGCCGCCGGGGAGCACAGGGTGCCGCTGGTGACGACGGGGGCGGCCGCCTTGGCGGCGGCCAAAGGCCTGACCGAATGGGCCAGCCAGAAGTTGACCGTACGCACCCTGCAGGAGTTCCACCGGGGCGATCTCGAGGACCAGTTGAGCCTGCCGTTATGAGCCCGCTGCTATGACAGGGCCGGCGTGAACGGCCGGCGCTGGCCGGTGCAGCTCGCCTCGGTGCAGCTCGGTCATCCGGTGATGACGGCGGCCGGAACCGCCGGGCACGGCGCCGAGTTGGCCTCCTTCTTCGATGTGGGCCAGCTCGGGGCGGTGGTGGTCAAGTCCCTGGCGGCCCAACCCTGGGCGGGAAACCCGGCCCCCCGGCTGCACCCAACCCCTGCGGGGATGCTCAACAGCGTCGGCCTGCAGGGCCCGGGGGTGGCCGGCTGGCTGCGCCATGAGCTGCCCGCCCTGCGCCGGGCCGGGGCCACCGTGGTTGCCTCGATCTGGGGCCGCACCGTGGAAGAGTTCTCCGCCGCCGCCGCCGCCTTGGCCGAGGCCGGCCCTGAGGTGGTGGCGGTTGAGGTCAACGTGTCGTGCCCCAACCTCGAGGACCGCAACCGCATCTTCGCCCACGACCCGGATCTGACCGAAGCGGTGCTGGCCGCCACCGCGGGGTGTGGCCGACCCCGTTGGGCCAAGCTCAGCCCCAACACCGACCGCCTCGTGGAAGTGGCGGCCGCCGCCGCCAGGGGGGGAGCAGAGGCCATCACCCTCATCAATACCGTGGTGGGGATGTCTATCGACGTGGAGACCCGCCGGCCCCACTTGGGCGCCAGCCGCGGTGGTCTGTCCGGTCGGGCCGTGCACGCGGTGGCCGTGCGAGCTGTTTACGACGTGCACGAAGCCCTTCCCGATCTGGTTTTGATCGGGGTGGGTGGGGTGGCCTGCGGGACCGACGCGGTCGAGTTGATGCTCGCCGGAGCGAGCGCCGTGCAGGTCGGTACCGCCACCTTCGCGGATCCCAGAGCCCCCTATCGGGTGGCCCAACAACTCGATCATTGGTGTCTTGAGCACGGTGTGACCAGCACCGCCGAGTTAGTCGGGGCCGCCCACCGTCGCCAGGTCTGAAGGTCTTCGCCCCCATCGGTGTCCCAGACGCCCCTCCGCCCAATCGGTGCGGCTGACGAGACGTCAAAGGCCTACCCCAGGGGTGCTTTTGGTCCCACGGTGGGTGGGGGGTCCACCGTTTATGAGCGCTGAGCAGGTAAGATCTCGACCATGCCCAACCCCCCCGCTCTAACCCAAGAGCAGCGCACCGCCGCGCTGGAGAAGGCCGCCATAGCTCGTCGAGTGCGTGCCGA
>JANPEN010000399.1:0-11622 GCA_031422955.1 Acidimicrobiia bacterium | reverse complement strand
ATGGTCGCCATGCTCCAATGCCTCGATCACCCCGTCGGCGCTTCGACCCACAACCACCAACCCTGCGCCCACCGTGGCCACCGCCTGATGGTGGCTATGGGCGCCGACCACCGGCTCGCCGGGAGCGCCCAGCAGGCCGTGCAGCCGGCTCCCCGCAGCCACGCTTACAGCTAGCAGCGGGCCGACCGAACCGGGCTCCGCGGCGGGGAAGGCGGCCGGGGCATGGGCCAAAAGGTCAGGCCCGCCGGGGCCGGCTGCGGCGGCCTGGTCGCCGTGGCCGGTTCTGTCGAGGGGGCCGTCGGCCAGGTGCTGCACCAGTGTGCCGCCGAAGGCCACGTTGACTAGCTGCAGGCCGCGGCAGATGGCCAGGACCGGCCGCTTCAGACGCACCGCGGCGCCCAGTAGGGCCAGCTCGAAGGTGTCCTGGGTGGAGTCCACGCCGTAGGTGCGGGGGTGGCGGGGCTGGCCGTAGCGGGCGGGGTCGACATCGCCTCCGCCGAGCAGGCACAAGCCGTGGGCCTGGCCCATGAGGGCGTCGGCTTCGGGCTCATCGAGCGGTCGGGGGGCGAGCACCATCTCCAGCGCCCCGCCGGCTTGGATCGCGTGCAGATAGGGCAACCCGGCGCAGACAACCGCTTGGCGGCCGACCCTACCCTCGGCCAGCACTCGACCCGGTACCACGATGCGGGCCAACGCGCTCGCGGTTGGCTCGCGCCGCTCCGTGGGGTTCGGCCCGACCAAGGCCGATTATCGCTTGTATTCGTAGAAACCGCGGCCGGCCTTGCGGCCCAGCAGACCGGCCTCGCACATGCGGGCCAGGAGGGGGGGAGGGGCGTAGAGCTGCTCCCGGAACTCGTCGTAGAGGGATTCGGCCACCGCCTTGGTGGTGTCGAGGCCAATGAGATCGGCCAACGCCAGGGGACCCATTGGGTGGTTGCAGCCCTCGACCATTCCGGCGTCGATGTCCGAGGCGGTGGCGAAGCCGGACTCGAGCATGCGTACGGCGGACAGCAAGTAGGGGATGAGCAGGGCGTTCACGATGAAACCGGCCCGGTCCTGGCTGTGGATCACCCGTTTGTTCAGCTGGCTCTGGGCGAAGTCGGCCACCGTTGCCCGCGCCTCGTCCGAGGTGAGCAACGAGGTCACCACCTCGACCAGGTTCATGACCGGAACCGGGTTGAAGAAGTGCATGCCGACCACGTTGGCTGGTCGGCTGGTGACCATGGCCAGCTTCATGATGGGAATGGAGGAGGTGTTGGAGGCCAGGATGGCGGTGGGCTTGGTGACCACTTTGTCCAGGGCCCGGAAAACCTCAGTCTTGGCGTCTTCGTTCTCGATGACCGCCTCGACCACCAGATCTCGGTCGCCTAGATCGCCCAGGTCGGTGGTGAAGGCGAGCCGGCTCACGGTGTCGTTACGGGCCTGGTCACTGAGTTTGTTGGCGCTCACAGCCCGGTCGAGGGACTTGACCAGCCGGTCTCGGCCCCGCTCGGCGGCGGCCGGGTCGACCTCGTGGACCATGACGTCGAAGCCGGCTCTGGCGCACACCTCGGCGATACCGGAACCCATCAAACCGCAGCCAACCACGCCTACCCGTTCAATCATGGCCGAAACTCTATCGCTGCCCTCCGGCCGGTCTGGCACGACGCCGTCCGCCGGTGGTGAGCTGGGGTCGGGGCCGCCGGCGGCTTGAGGCACTCGGGGCGAGGCCCTCGGGTCCGAGCACGCCGACGATGCGTCCGGTGTCGTCGACCACCATGACCGCGCTGTGGTGCACCTCTGGATGGTCACGAACCACACGCTCGAGGGGTTCATCCACTGACACCACGGGGACGTTGCGCCGTGGCTGGGTCAACTGCTCCAGGTGGACCAAGCGACGCTGGCTTTCCGGGACGCTCAGGGCGGCAGCCAGGTGGACGACGCCGGTGATTTCGCCGCGTTGGTCACGCACAGGGAACACGTCGTGGCGGCCCCGGCCGGTGGGCTCGGCTCGGGCGGCCAGGTGCTGCAACAGGGCCTCGACAGTCATCCAGTCCTCGACGATGGGAGGGTTGGTGCGCATGACCTCGCCCACCGATCGTCCGACCCAGTGTTGGGCGGTGCGGCGTTGTCGTTCGAAGTCGTAGGAGCTGGAAAGCACGAAGCCGCCGACCAGGATGAGCCACAGCCCCTCGGGGTCACCCCGACGGAACAGCACCAGGCCGTAAAGGGCGAGGACCCCGCCTACCAGCCAGCCGGCCCTGGCTGCGATGAGGTTGCCGAGCTCGCGCCGTCCGCTGACCCCCCACGCCGCCGCGGCCAGGACCCGGCCGCCGTCGAGGGGCTGAGCCGGGAGCAGGTTGAGGCCCAGCAGCAACAGGTTGGTGCGGGAGAGCCAGTCGAACATGTTGGCGGCGAGCGAGGCTCGATCCCCCGGTTGGGTCACCGCAGCGAGCACCCAGAAGACCCCGGCGGCAACCCCGGTGGCGGCCGGTCCGGCCAGGGCGATGCGGGCCTCGGAGGCGGCGGTGCGGGGTAGCGAGGTGAGTCGGGCGACCCCGCCGAACATCCACAGCGTCACCCCGTCCACCCCGACCTGGTCGCCTCGGGCCACCACCGCGTGGCCCAGCTCGTGAACCAGGATTGATGCCGAAAACAGCACCGTGGTGGCCACCGCCACCAACCAGTACTGGCTGGTATCCCGGCCGGGGAAGGCCAAGGGGTACTGATTGACGGCCAGGCTCAGGGTGAAAAAGGCGCTGACGGCCAACAGGCCCCAGCTCACCCCCACCTTGACCCCCATGATGCGGCCCAGGGACAACTCGCCGCCTGTCATCGGGTTTCCGGCCCTGCCAACCGTGGCGGCGGTGAGTCGGATGACCTATCCAGGGGAAGGCCCGGTGTGGTCATGGTGGCCTTGGCGGCGGGTTCGCCACGCTCCTTCGGCGACGACAGGAGCGTGGCCGGCGGGCAGGAGTCGGGTAACCGGCCCCTGCCCGTTTCGCGCCGGGTCAGCTCAGGCAATCGGGACAGCTCAGGGCTAGGCATGGGTGTCGGCCTCGGGGCCTTCTGCCGGTTGGGTGACGAAGTCGATCAGTTCCTCCACCGCGCCGACCAGGGTGGAGTCCAGATCGGCGTAGGTGTTGACCTTGCCCAGGAGCTGACGCCAGAACTGCGGTGGCTGGGCCACCCCCAGAGCGGCGCAGATGCCTTCCTTCCAGGGCACGGACCGGTCGATCTCGGGCCAGGCGGGTAAGCCGACCAGGCTGGGCCGGATGGCGGCCCACACGTCGACGTATTTATGGCCACGCACCAACAGGTGGGGTTGGCGAACGGCCGCGGCCACCTTGGACTCCTTGCTGCCGATGACCAGATGGTCCACCAGCACCCCTACCCGTCGACCGGGGGAGGGATTGAACTGGCGCAGCTGTTCGGCCAGGTTGTCGATACCGTCGAGCAGCTCGACGACCACGCCCTCGTGGCGCAGATCGTCTCCCCACACCTTCTCGATGAGTTCGGCGTCGTGACGGCCTTCGACCCACAGCCGACTGGCCCGAGCCACCCGAGCCGGAGCCCGGGGGGCGGCCACGGAGCCTGAGGCGGTGCGTTGGGGGGGTTTGGTGTTGGCCGAGGCGGGCACGGTCAAGGTGGCGATGCGCCCGTCCACAAAGAAACCGCCTGTTTCTAAAGGAAACCGGTGGCTGGCGCCCCGGCGGTCTTTCACCACCACCTGGCCCTTGGCCCAGTTGGTGACCGCCCCGACCACGC
Source organism: Acidimicrobiia bacterium (assembly GCA_031422955.1). Taxonomy (GTDB): domain Bacteria; phylum Actinomycetota; class Acidimicrobiia; order Acidimicrobiales; family CAIXPF01; genus CAIXPF01. Next base: position 7,875 of record JANPEN010000399.1, on the reverse strand, counting down.
CGCTGGCGCGATGCTCGACCACCAGGCCGGGCGCGAGGGGGCGTTGGGGGGGCAGGGCCCGCGCCCGGTCCACGTCGACTGGTCCGGACAAGATGCCGTCGCTCACGCCGCTGATGGTACCGACGAGGTCGCCACTGGGCGTCGAACTAGCTTCTACCCCGCATGATTGTGGTCGACCTCGCTGCCGTTTCGATGAGCCGTCCTGACCGGCCGCTGCTGCGGGAGGTCTCCCTCACCGTTTCCACCGGGGATCGGGTGGGGGTGGTCGGTATCAACGGCACCGGCAAATCCACGCTGCTGCGGGTGATCGCTGGCCTGCAGGAGCCGGAGTCGGGCACGGTACGCCGCAACAGCGGGGCTCGTATCAGCCTGCTTGATCAGGAAGCGGAGCTGCCTGACACCACTGCGCTGGAGGCGGTGGGGGAAGGCTGGGAGGCCGAGGCCGCGCTGACCCGTTTGGGTCTGGGGCTCCTGATGGATCGGCCGGTGCGCCAGCTTTCCGGTGGCCAGCGCAAGCGGGTCGCTTTAGCTAGGGCCTTGTTAGCCACCACCGATCTGCTCATCTTGGACGAGCCCACCAACCATCTCGATGTGGACGGTATCGAGTGGCTGGAAAGCCGTTTGGCCCGCTACCGCGGCGCCCTGCTGCTGGTGACCCACGATCGCCATGTGCTGGACCGGGTCACCAACCGCATCGTGGAACTGGACCGGGGCCAGGCCTTCGTCCACCAGGGTGGCTATGCCGCCTATCTGGAGGCCTCCGCGGAACGCGCTGCCCAATCGGTTCGGGCAGAAGATGTTCGCCGCAACCTGGCCCGCACCGAGTTGGCCTGGCTGCGGCGGGGGGCGCCGGCCCGCACCCGCAAGCCCAAGGCCCGTATTGCTACGGCGACCCAGACCGTGCAAAGCCGGGCGGCCGCGGCGGCCCGGGCCGGCAACTTGGACCTGCACGTGGCGGCCACGCCCCGCCTGGGCGACACGGTGGTGGAGTTGCGGGGGGTGCGGGCCGGCTACCGCGACGCGGCCGGTGACTTTCAGGCGGTGCTGGCCGGGGTGGATCTGGCGTTGGACCCCGATGAGCGCCTTGGAGTGGTTGGGCTCAACGGTGCCGGGAAGTCGACCCTGCTGGAGGTGCTGGCCGGCCGGTTGGCCCCCCAGGAGGGCACGGTGGTAACCGGAACCACCGTGCAGGTGGGGTACTGGGACCAGCTGGGGGACCAGTTCGACCCCAACCAGCGGGCGGTGGACGTGGTGGCGGGCCCGGCCCGCCGTCCCGACTGGAGCGACGAAGCCTTTCTGGAACGCTTCTGGTTCGACAAGGACAATGCCTGGGCACCCATCGGAACCCTCTCCGGTGGCGAGCGCCGGCGACTGCAGCTGGTGGCCACCTTGGCTCAGCGGCCCAACGTGCTGCTGCTCGACGAGCCCACCAACGATCTCGATCTCGATACGTTGCGGGTACTGGAGGATTTTCTGGAGGAATGGCCGGGGGCGTTGGTGGTGGTCAGCCACGACCGGGCCTTTTTGGAACGAACCGTGACAGATGTGATCGTGGTCGACGGCTCGGGCCAGGTTGCCCGTCGCCCCGGCGGTCTGGCCGGCTGGTTGGCCGATCGGGCCGCCGCGGGTCCCGGTTCCACCGCTACCGTACCGTTGGGTAGGTCAGGCGGGACGGCGGGTGGGTCGGGTAAGCCTGCCCAGAAGGTGGCGGGGCCCCCAGCGCCGCGAGAGGCTTCGGCCAGCACCCGTCGCCATCAACTGCGAGCTACCGAAAAGGAGTTGGCCACGCTGACCCGTCAACGCGACCGTCTCACCCCGCAGTTGGAAGCGGCCGGCACCGGCAACGATCACGAGGCGTTGGGCCGTATCGGCACCGAGTTGGCCGGGGTGAGCGCCAAGATCCACGCGCTCGAGGAGCGCTGGTTGTCCCTGGCCGAGGAAAACAGCCCGTGATCCGGGTGATGACGTGGAATCTGTGGTGGCGCTTCGGGCCCTGGGCCGCCCGCCAGGCCGCCATCGCCGCGGTGCTCCAGCGAGAGAGGGCGGACCTTATTGGCCTACAAGAGGTGTGGGTCGAGGAAGAGGGACCGAACCAGGCGGCGGTGCTGGCCGGCCACCTCGGCTATCACTACACCCACGGAGAGTTGCGCTATCACGAGGGGCTGGCTTTTACCAATGCGGTGTTGTCTCGCTGGCCCATTGAAGAAACCGTGTGTTTGAGTCTACCGGCCGCGCCGGGGGTGGTTTCCCACCGTCAGGCGGTGGCGGCCAAGGTGCAGGCGCCGGTGGGCCCCCTGCTGTTCGTAACCACCCACCTGGACTGGGCCTTCGATGCCAGCGCCACCCGCCAGGCTCAGGTGGCGGCCGTGTGCCGGCTGGTCCACGAGCATCGCCCCGACCCCACCACCGGCTATCCGGCCATTCTCTCTGGCGATCTCAACGCCTGCCCCCACGCCGAGGAGATGCGGATGTTGACCGGCGCAGCCCCGGTGCCGGTGGCCGGCCTCAGCTTTGTGGACGCCTGGGAGGTGGCCGGCGGCAACGGCCCCGGGCACACCTGGAACGGCGCCAACCCCTACCTGGCCGACGCCGCCTACCCCAACCGCCGCTTGGACTACGTGCTGGTCAGCTGGCCCCGGCCCAAGCCGCAGGGGTCGGTGGCGGCGGTGTGGACGGCGGGAGCGGACCCCGTTGCGGGCGTCACCCCTTCGGACCACTACGCGGTGGTGGCGGACCTGCGTAGCTGAACCAGCGGGGGAACGGTCCCGCCCCATAGCGCAGGCCGGCGGCTGGCCCGGGCCGTGGCCGGTGTGGTCCGCTTCTTCTGCTCCCACCGGGCCAGCTACCTCACCGGGAAACATGTGGGGTGGAGGCCAGGATTGGCGCGCTGGCCACCAGGAAGCAGACCGCTAGCCTGGGGGTACGGCTGGGTCCGCAGTGGTCGGTCCGGTCGGCTCGTTCGACAGAAACCGTTCGACAGAGACCGTTCGACAGAAACAGGTGCGCAATGTCCTCAACCAAGACCGAAATGGCCGAAGTGGCGGACGGCGCTGAGCTGGTCGGCGAGCAGATCGTGGAGGCCGAGTTCGTTCTCACCGTGGCCCCGCGGGCGATCGACAAGGTGCTCGAGCTGCGCGGCGGCGAGGACGATCCCGATTTGATGGGTCTCCGAGTCGAGATCACCGGCCACGCCGGGGTGGACTTCCACTACGACCTGGCCTTCGAGCCCCTCCAGGACGTGGGCGAGGGGGACTCCGTCACCGTGCAGGGTGGCCTGCCCGTCATCGTGCCCGCCGGCAGCCTGATCAACTTGCAGGGTGCCACCTTGGATCTACCCACCAACGAGGCCCAGGGTGGGCTCGTCATCCGCAACCCCAACCGCCCCAACCCGTTGGCCGGTATCGATCTGGAGTTGACCGGCACCGTTGTGGAGAAAATCCAGACGCTGTTAGAGCAATCCATCAATCCTTCACTAGCCGCCCACGGCGGTTTCGCCACCCTCATGGGGGTCGACGAAGCGGCCGGCAATGTGTATCTGACCATGGGCGGCGGCTGCCAAGGTTGCGCCATGAGCCGGGCCACCCTGACCAATGGCATCAAGGCCGCCATCTTGGAAGCGGTGCCCGAGATCAAAGACGTCATCGACGCCACCGACCACTCCGAAGGCGAAAACCCCTTCTACCAGTAGGCCGCCTTCGGTGGTTCGTTGCGGGCGGCGAAGTCTGATTTGGCGACCGCCTACAGTTGCCAGCGTCTAGGCGTTCGAGGCATTGCTGTGGCGTTAACCGGGTCATGCTGGGTGGTATTTCGTCACGGTTGGGCTCAACACGCCGGAGTCACGAGGCTCAGTTCAGGGTGCCCATCACGTGGGGCAGGATCTCGCCCGCGATTCGGCCAACCCGCGATTCGGCCAACCCGGGGTGCAGGCCAGAGCCGGGGACGGCGTCGATGGCCACCCACGCAACTCGTCGGAGTCGGGCCCTGCGGCTGATCCTTCTGGGGGCCCGGAGCTGTCTATGGCGCCGGCCAACGTCGCTGTAGAGGACGACGGTGAAACGCCGCGGGCGGTGCGCCGGATGGCGGGCACTGGCACCCAGCCACTCACCCTTCGGTCCTCCGTCGATACCCGCCAGCAGATGGGCAAACAGGAGACCTTCATCCGCTTCGAGGACTGGGTCGACCTGACTGCGGTGCGGGGGGCGGAGGCGTCAGGTGTGGCGCCGCTGTGGATCACGGTAGCGTCGCTCCAACTGGGCGAGTGGCCCGCCGGCGCCGCGCCACCGAACTCGGGCGGGCTGAATGAAGACGCACCGGCACCGGGCTCGTCGGTCTGCGTACTGCAAGGTACGTCTGGTCTAACCATACTCAACAGCTCGCTGGAGATGTGGGGGCGTGACACCGTTGGGTTGCTGCAGACGGTGATGGCCTCACAGATCGTGGTGTTCCCCGACGCGGCGTTGGGCGAGGGCGCTCGTTGGACGATGTCCAAATCCGTGAACCACGACGGCGCTGAAGAGATGCAAACGTGGAAGTATCAACTGGTGTCCGTTGATGAGGCCGGTTACGAACTGCACGGTACGGCCAGCTCCGCCTGGGCCCAGAATGGCGAGACGCCCCAGAGCATTTCGGAAAGCGACACGGTGCGCGCTTCCAGTCTAGAGTTCATGGTCCTCGGGCGATTCGATCAGCCCTTCCCCGCTTCGGCCACCATCACTCGGGCTACCACGATGCGCTCTGCCAGCAGGGAGATGGACATCACCGGCACCCACCTGAGCAACGTTCCGCTGGGTGCTAGGACGACGGTGCGGTGGCTGGGATCGATCCGCTTAGGTCGCAGAAGCTGACCGAGGGCTGGGCCACGCCGACGGGGACCTCAGCCGCACTCGACGTCGGAAGAGCCGAAGCGGTTTTGGTCCGCAGCACGGTCACCAGATCGGGGCCGCTGGCCGAACCGGGAGCGGCGGGTCCGGCGGATTGGCTGGCGTAGCTTGCCCCGCTGTTGAGGCAGCCTTTGGCCACCCCCAGGTTCCATAGGCCCTCGCGGTCGCCTGGCCCGTAACCGGCGGAGGGCAGGTTGTGCATGGTGCCGTACATGACCTCGGCGGTGGTGGCCACGTGGTCGAGGCCGATCATGTGCCCGATCTCGTGGAGCAGCAGGCCTTCCAGACCTGACGAACTGGTCCCTGAGCTGTAGGAGAGGGTCTCGTTGATCAGCACGAATCCGCTGGCCACGTAGGGATCTTGGCCATTCCATGGCGGGTAGTAACTGCCGCCACCCAGGCCGGCTACGCCGGAGATGTTGGGGTATTCGCTGGGTGACACGAAGCTGATCACCGCTTTGGCGTCGGCGGGGGGCGTGCCGTTGTTACCGACGATGGTGTCGCCCAGGTTGATCAGGTCAATGCCGGTGGCGGCTTCGAGCTTGGCCACGGCGCGGTCCACCTCATCTCGGGCGAAGGAGGGGGCGCCGCTGTAGTTGACCCGGTACGGGATCGCCGCGCAGGGGTTCCAGCGGGCGTAGGTGCCCCCACCCAACTGGTAGAGGAACGTGTGGGGCCCGGTGGTGGGCGGCCCGCCCGAACCGGTCGGGCTGTAGCCATTCTGGGGCGGCGGGGCGGTGCCGGTGAAGTAGCCGGCTACGTCCACGATCAGGCTCGCCCCCGAGGAGGTGAAGAACGAGAACCCCACCGTGGATACCGGCACCACCACATGGTTGGGGACCGTCTGTCCCACGAAGTTGGCGTTAAGGTTCGACGCCAGCGGCTGGCCCAGCCCGGCCCCCCACAGGGTGAAGAAACCCGCCCCACTGGCCTCGGTGGCGGTGGCGTTGAGGACGAGAGCGGCGAAGCCGGTGGCGGGAATGGACCGCCGGGCGGCGGCGACCACATCGACGGTGTGGTTGGCGGGCGGTTTCGCTCCACTCAGGGGCGAGTTGGCCGGGTCCCTGGTGTCGAGCAGGCGGCCGGGGGTCACGGGCACGAACAGCCCGTCGCCGCTGCTGGGAGCGTCCGTGCCGGTGAAGGAGCCGTTGATGTCGACGATGACATGGGTGGGAATGGCGCTGTAGATGCTCACCCAGCCGTTGACAAGGGGGACGATGACCTGGTTGGCCACCACCTGGCCGGCACGGTCCACGTTGAGGCTGGACACCTCGCCCGGGGCGCTGCCGGGGGGGATGATGGAGACGTAGCCCGCCGCCCCTGGTTGGTCAACAGTCAGGTTGAGCACGACGGCGCGGGTGGCCCGAGACAGCCCGGTGGCGCCGGCCACGTCAAGCGCCACCCAACCCCCCGCCCCCATCGGACCCTGCTGGTTGGGATTCACGCTGCGGGTGTCGAGCAGACGGGTGGGGGCCATGGCCACGAAACGCCCATCGGTCGCCGCCGCCGCGGGCACGTAGTAGCCGGCCACATCGGCCAGGAGATGGGTGCGAGGCTGGTTGAAAATGCGCACCGCGCCGCCGCCGAGGGGCACGGTAACGAGGTTGGCGATGGTCTGGCCGGCGTATTCGATGTTGGCCGAGCTGGCGTTGGGCAGACCCTGGTCCGCCGGCCACACCGTCACGAAACCTTTGGCTTCCGGTTCAGTCACCGTCAGGTTGAACACCACTGCGGTGGCGTTGCTGGGCACTGCTCCGACGCCGGCCACCGGCAACAGCAGGTCAGTGTTGGCCTCGACCTTGCCCCACCAGCCCACGCCAGCGCGGCTGTCGAGGATCCGGCTCGGCGCGACCGGCACGTACTTGTTGCCGCCGGCCGCCGCACCGGAGGCGCTCAGGGGCGCGGTGCCGGAGGCGCTCAGGGGCGCCGTGCCGAAGGCGGCGGCTAGAGCGGCTGAGGGGAGGGTGCCGGTGAGGCTGGTGAGGGGGGTGGGGCCGGCGAGGGGGACGAGGACGGTTGCGGGGCCGGGCGCAGCGGGGGTGTCCGCCCACAGGACGGGGGAGGGGCCAACCAGGGCGGCCGTTACGACGGCTGCTGCGACAAGAATCCGAGCTGACACCTCCCAGTGGTCGGCGGCGAGGCCATGGCCCTGCATGAGCCCATTGCCTCACCCGCCGATGGTGTCACCGGCGCGCTACCACCCCACTGTGGGTGTTCGACTCGTGCGGTGGGCCGGCGGTCGATGTGCGGATCTGGGGTTTTGCCCTCGGAGACCGTTGGTAAAGGTGCAGGTCAAGGTGCCAAGGGGCCGCCGGTCGAGGAACGAAAAACCCCACGTCCGCACAGTATGAGAGTTTTCGATGCATCGTACTCACCCTCGCCTGCAACTGGTTACCACGGAGCGTGGAGTTACCACGCAGCGAGTTGATTGGACTGCTTGCTGTAGGAGAATCCTGGCGGGAGAACAAGTCGCCCGCCGCACCGACCAATACCCGCCCACCCAGCAGCCACGCCCACCCAGCAGCCACGCCCACCCGCTGGCGATCCCGACACGCGCCGCGTCGCGCCCGCCGTGTCGATCGATGCCAGGCCGGGCCGTTGGCGGTGGTGGCACCCCTGGTCCTACGCTCCGGCGAGTCTGGAGTCGGAGTCCGAAGGGGAGCAAGATGCGAGGCATCATCGCGGCCGGGGCCTACGTGCCCTACAACCGCTTGCAGCGAAGCAAGATCGGCCAGGCCCTCGGTTCGGGCGGCGGCCGGGGGACCCGGGCGGTGGCCTCCTACGACGAGGACACCACCACCATGGGGGTGGCCGCCGGTCGTATCGCCCTTGCCAACCTCCGCGCCGCGGCGGCCCCGCCCGCGGCCACCCACCCGCCGGCGGTGTTCGTCGCCTCGACAGAGCCGGCCTATCTGGATATGCACTACGCCACCTCCTTGGACGCCGCCTTGGATCTGCCCGCCGCTACCGGTGCTTACGACCTGGCCGGCTCGGC
>JANPEN010000398.1:0-15455 GCA_031422955.1 Acidimicrobiia bacterium | reverse complement strand
CCGGGCGGGGGGGCCCCCCCCCCGTCCTAAACCCCCCCCCCGGGCGGGGGTGGCTATCCCCGGGCTATCCCCCCCCACGAGGGTGGACAGGGAGGCCATGAACGCCTCACCGTCGTTGGCAAAGGGTTCCACGATGGCGGCGAGCAGACCGTCTTTGCTGTCGAAGTGGTAGTAGAGCACCGGCACGGTCACGCCGATGGCCTCCGCGATGTCACGCACCGATACCCCGCGGTAGCCATCGAGCAGGAAGCGAGCCAGTGACTCTTGCTTGAGGCGCTCCTTGGTGGCGAGCTTCGGCGCCACAGGCGGGAGGGTGGGGTTGGGAACGGCGGAACGAGCCATCGCCGCCCTAGCCTACTGGCTGAGGAGCGCCCCAAACTGACCAGTATGGTGCTTGTTTAGTTAGCGGTCGTTAAGTAGTCTCCGACGCAGGACGAGGAGGTCTCATGGCCGGAAGTGTCTACTCGGTGGTCGAGCTCATCGGCGCCAGCAACGTGTCGTGGGAGGAAGCGGCGGCCAACGCAATTCGCGAAGCAGCCAGAACAATCAGTGACGACTTGCGCATCGCCGAGGTGGTCGAGCAGGACATCCTCATCGAAGAGGGTGAGGTGTTGGCCTTTCGCTCCAAGGTCCGCCTGTCCTTCAAACAGGCCACCAACGAGAGCTGAGAGACGTGACCGCAACCGCAACCACCGCACCCGCAACCACCGCACCCGCAACCAAAACGTCCTCGGCGCCCGTTGGATCGGGCCAGGATCGGCCTGACCCCCATAGCGTGTATCGCGTGCTCCAGGTGGTGTCCTCCCATCCCCACAGCTGGGAGGAAGCGGCCCGATCCGCCATCACTGAGTTGTCCCGCACCATCACCGATCTCCGGGTGGCCCGGGTGGTGGAACAAGACGTCTCCCTCTCCGCCGCCGGCGTCGAGCGCTACCGGGTGAAGTTGGCGGTGTCCTACCGCATCGACCGGCGTCGAGTCCGCGACGACGGCGCGGTGACCACGGTTCGAAGGGTGCTGCTGGTAGCCAACCGCACCGCGGCCGGCCCCGAGCTCATGGCGGCGGTGCGAGCCCAGGTGGCCGAGGGGCCAACCGAGTTCCACGTGTTGGTGCCGGTGCTGCTCCCCGGCCTGGCCAACGCCTCGGTCTGGGGTGACCCCTTCTCGGGCTACGTGGGCACGGTCGACACCGAGTCCGAGACTGACACCGACTTCGCCTGGTCAGCGGCGGAGGAACGGCTGCAGGAACAACTGCAGCTGCTGCGCCAGACCGGTGCGGTGGCGACAGGGGAGCTGCGCCCAGCCGATCCGCTCAAGGCCACCCTCGACGTGTTGGGTCGGGCCAGCTTCGATGAGATCATCCTGTCGACCCTGCCCGCCTCGGTCTCGCGCTGGCTGCACCTGGACCTACCCCGCCGGTTGGCCCGCCACACTGCGTTGCCTATCACCCACATCGAGCAGGTCGAGCCCTGACCCCGCTCAGCCCGGCTGGCTAGGGTGAGCCGACAGCGGCACCGACCCGGGGGCCGCGCTGCAGGGGGCAGGACATGAGCGACGAGCAACCCATCCGACGGTTGGAGCGGGAGAAGCGGCCGGCGCCGGCCGAGTGGTTCACCGGCTCCGTAGAGATCGAGGCGGTCTTCATGGACAAAGAGTCCAAGACCGCCCACGGCCGGGTCCACTTCCACAACGGCGCCCACACCAACTGGCATCTGCACACCGGGGACCAGATCCTCTACTTCGTCAGCGGCAAGGGCCTGGCCCAAAATCACGACGGTCCCGTGCTCGAGTGCGAGCCTGGCACCATCATCCAGGTCCCTCCCGGTACCCGCCACATCCACGGCGCCCAACCCGGCCATGACGCCACCCACATCGCCATCACCAAGGGCGACCACGTCTGGGAGAACGAACCCAACTACCCCCGCTGAGCGTGCCTCGGGGTGGGGCCACGACGGGCCCCACCCCGGCATCCTCTTAGTCGTGCCAGGTGCCTCGGATGACGATGTTGGCCTTTTCCTCCGCGTCGCGGATGGTGGCGATCACGTCTTCTTGGGCGTAGCCGTTGGCCTTGTAGCCCTCGAGCAGTTCTTGGGCCAGGTGCCCGAAGGGGGTGGGCACCTCGGTCTCTCGGGCCAGGTCCTGAGCCAGGCCGATGTCCTTGCAGGCCAAGGTGGTGGTGAAACGCGGGGGCAGCCGGTCCTTGAGCACGGCGATGGCGCCGCCCTTCCAAGCGAAGCTGTCACCCGAGCTGGCTTGCACGATTTGGCGCAGTAGCACCAGGTCAATGCCGGCCTTGGCCCCCATCAGCAGCGCCTCTTCCATGGCCAGAATGTTGACGAAGGCCAGCTGATTGTTGATCAGCTTGGCCACGTTGCCGGTGCCGATCTCCCCGGTGTGGAACACGTTCGGCCCGATCGCCTTGAGCGCCGGCTCGAAGCGGGCGTACAGCTCGGCGTCGCCGCCCACCATGACCGCCAGGGTGGCTTCGCGGGCGCCGCGGGTGCCGCCGGAGACGGGGGAGTCGAGGAAGCCGATCTTGCGTTCGGCGGCCACACCGCACAGCTTGCGGACCATCGACGGTGAGTTGGTGGACAAGTCGATGACGGTGCTGCCCTCGCTCATTCCGGCCAGGACGCCGTTGGCGGCGGTGACGACCTCCTCGACGTCCTTCGGCCCCGGCAGGGACAAGAACACCGCCTCCGCGCCTCTGGCTGCGGCCATGGGGGAGTCCGCCCAGGTGGCCCCGGCCTCCAGCACTGGGTCGGCGGCTTCGCGCCGAAGGTCGTTCACGGTCAACTCGTGGCCGGCCTTGGCCAGATTGGTGGCCATGTAGCGGCCCATGTTGCCGAGGCCTACGAACGCGAGCTTCATCGGCTGTTCTCCTTGCTGGTCGGGACAGTGCCCATGCGCCCCTCGGGCCCATGCGGTGCCAGATTCTGCCCGCTGGCCCCGCCGCGCACACGATTGATGGCTGAGGCGGCGTCGTCGGCGCCGATGTCGATGTCGCTGCGGTTGTTGACCGCAACGCAGCCTGTCACTGCAGCGAGGCGATGGCGGCGTTGAAGGTGGGGCTGGGTCGCATGGCGGCCTCGACTCGGGCCGGGTCGGGGAAGTAGTAGCCGCCGAGGTCCACCGGCGCCCCCTGCACGGCGTTGAGCTCGCCAATGATCTGGGTTTCAGCGGCGGCGAGGCGTTCGGCCAGCGGCGCGAACCGGGCGGCCATGGCCACATCGGTGGTCTGCTCGGCCAGGGCTTGGGCCCAGTAGAGGGCGATGTAGAAGTGGCTGCCTCGGTTGTCCAGCTCGCGCACCTTGCGGGAGGGAGACCTGCCGTTTTCGAGCAACGCGCCGGTGGCCTTGTCCAAGGCGTCGCCCAGGAGCTGGGCTCCCTGATTGTTGGTTCGTTGGGCCAGATGCTCGAAGGAAACAGCCAAGGCCAAGAACTCTCCAAGCGAATCCCAACGCAGATGGTTTTCCCGCTCGAACTGCTGCACGTGTTTGGGCGCAGAGCCCCCGGCTCCGGTCTCGAACAGCCCCCCGCCGCCCATGAGGGGTACGACGGACAACATCTTGGCGCTGGTGCCCAGCTCCAGGATGGGAAACAGGTCGGTGAGATAGTCGCGCAGCACGTTGCCGGTGACGGAGATGGTGTCCTCGCCCCGCACGATACGCTCCAGCGAGAAGCGGGTGGCCTCGACCGGGGACATGATCTCCAGCGTCAACCCGGCGGTGTCGAGCTGGGCCAGGTAGGCGGTCACCTTGTCGATGAGCTGGGCGTCATGGGCCCGTGAACGGTCCAGCCAGAACACCGCGGGAGCACCGGTGGCCCTGGCCCGGCCCACTGCCAGCTCCACCCAGTTGCGGATGGCGGCGTCTTTGGCCTGGCACATGCGCCAGATGTCTCCGACCTGCACGGCGTGGCTCATCAGCACCGTGCCGCTCTCGTCTGCCACCACCACCGTGCCATCGATGGGGATCTCGAAGGTTTTATCGTGGGAGCCGTACTCCTCGGCCTGTTGGGCCATGAGCCCAACGTTGGGCACGCTGCCCATGGTGGCGGGGTCCAGCGCACCCTGTTCCCGGCAGAAGTCGATGGTGGCCTGATAGATGCCGGCGTAGCTGGAGTCGGGAATGACCGCTTTGGTGTCCTGCTGGTCACCAGCGGCGTTGTACATCTGGCCAGAGGTGCGGATCATGGCCGGCATGGAGGCGTCCACGATGATGTCGCTGGGGACGTGCAGGTTGGTGATGCCCCGGTCGGAGTCCACCATGGCCAGGGCCGGTCCGTTGGCGTAGGCGGCGGCGATGTCGGCCTCGATGGGGGCGCGCTCGGCCTCGGGCAGGGTGGCGATGGCGTCGAGCACCGCGCTCCAGCCGTTGTTGGGGTTGGCGCCGATGCGCTCGAAGGTGGCCACGTGGTTAGCGAACACATCGGCGAAGTAGGCCCGTACGGCATGGCCGAAGATGATGGGATCCGAAACCTTCATCATGGTCGCCTTGAGGTGCACGGAAAACAGCACGTTCTTGGCCTTGGCGTCGGTGACCTGCTCGGTCAGGAAGCCAACCAGGGCGGCGCGGCTCATGACGGTGGCATCAATGATCTCCCCCGCCTGCACCGGGGTCGAGGCCTTCAGCACCTGGGTGGCACCGCTGGCGTCGACCAGCTCGATCTTCACACTGCCGGCCTTAGCGATGGTCACGGACTGCTCGTTGGCCCGGAAATCGCCCCCGCTCATGGTGGACACGTGGGTGGTGGATTGCCGCGACCAGGCCCCCATCGAGTGGGGGTTCTTCTTGGCGTACTGCTTGACGGAGGCAGGCGCCCGACGATCGGAGTTCCCCTCCCGCAGCACTGGGTTCACCGCGCTGCCTTTGACCCGGTCGTAGCGGCTGCGGGCGTCGAGCTCTTCGGCACTGCGGGTGTCCTCGACGTAATCGGGCAGGTCGTAACCCCGATCCTGCAACTCCTTGATGGCCGCTTTCATCTGGGGCAACGAGGCGCTGACGTTGGGCAGCTTGATGATGTTGGCCTCGGGCCTGGTGCACAGCTCGCCCAGCTCGGCCAGGGCGTCGCCCACCCGCTGAGCTGGTTCCAGGCGGTCCGCGAAGTTGGCGATGATGCGTCCGGCCAGGGAGATGTCACGGGTTTCCACCGCCACCCCGCAGGCCGCTGCGAAGGCCTCGATGATGGGCAGAAACGAGTACGTGGCCAAAGCCGGCGCCTCGTCGGTGTGGGTGTAGATGATCTTGGCGGTTGCGGCTGGGGAGGTTGCGGCTGGCGAAGTTGTGTCTGGCATGGCTCTTCCGTTGGCTGCGGGACAGGATCAGCGAGCTCGGGGGCTCGTGCCCCGAAGACGTGTGAACGTTACGGCCTTGCGAACGTCGCCGAACAGGCTTGCGAACGTCGCAGGACAGGCTACCCAGCGGAGCGGACGCGGCTCTGCATCGGCGCCGGATGCCGTTATCCACCGGCCGCCGCATCCGAATACCCCAAGCGGGGGCGCGGTGAACCCGGCGGGGGCAGGTAGGGTCGAACGGTGCGGGCTCCCGTCTACGGAATCGAGCGTCCCCGTTGGCGCGGGCGGTTACATGGCCTTGCCGCGCTCGTGTCCATCCCCGCCGGCGTGCTGTTGTTGGTACGGGCCGAAGGCTCTGCCGCCCACGTGGCCGCCGCCCTGTACGGCGCAGCTCTGCTGATCATGTTTTCCGCCTCGGCGGCCTACCATCACACCCCGGTTCGAGCCCGCTGGCGGCCAGGGATGCAGCGCCTGGACCATTGCGGCATCTACGTGCTCATTGCCGGGACCTACGTGCCGTTGTGCCTGTTGGCCCTGCCCTGGCGTTGGGGCATACCTATGTTGTGCGTGGTTGGGTCCAGCGCGGTGGCCGGCATCGTGTTGAAGCTCGCCGCGTACCATCGCAGCACCAACATCGGCCATGTCCTGTACCTGGCCATGGGCTGGGTGGTAGTGGTGGCCGGTCCGGTCCTGGTGGATCGGCTGAGCACCACCCAACTGGTGTTATTCGGCCTGGGCGGACTGTTCTACACGCTGGGCTTTCCCGTCCTCGTCACCCGCTGGCCCAACCCGTGGCCCCGCACTTTCGGCTATCACGAGATCTGGCACGGCTGCACGGTGGCCGCCGCCGCCTTGCATTTCGTCGGCGTGGCCAGCCTGATCCGCTGACCTACCGGCCGGTATCATACTCCTAGGTATGTGCTCGCAGGTATCGTGCTCGCAGGTATTGTACGTCTGAGTATGTTCGGCCCTTCAGCCTCGGCCGTTCAGCCTTGACGGTCGGGACCTACCCGCTCGAGGTGGATGCGGATCAGCAGCCGGCGGTCTTGGATCATGGCCGCCCGGTACTCGTCCCAATCGGGGTGTTCGCCCCGAAGCCCGCGGTAGTAGGCGACCAGCCCGTCGAGGGCCTCGGGCAGGGACTGGATCTGCGCCCTGCCCTCAAGTTGCACCCAACGGCCCAGCCACTTGTCGGGAAACACACACAACGAAGCCCGATCGTCGCGGCGCAGGTTGTGCACCTTCATGGCCGTCTCCCGGCAGGAGATGATCACGTGATCGGTGTCGTCTACAGCCACGGTAACCGGGGAGAGTTGGGGTCTGCCGTCTCGCCGGAAGGTGTGCAGCACCGCCTGGTGGTTGTTGCGGACGTAATCCAAGCCGATCGAGAGGTCCATGGTGGCGAGACGTTAGTAGCGCAAACCTGGAGGGTCGGCGGCAACTAGATGGGGCGTCTGAGGGTGGCGAGGGCGACGATCTGGACATCGTTGTGGTCCTCGTCGACCCGGTAGAGGCAGGTGATGGCGTGGTTGTCGTCGCCGGCGACTTCAGCGAACCACCAGTCGGCGCCGAGTTCCAGGCGGCGTATGGCCCGGGCGGGGTAGGGGTTCGTCGTCAGCGCGATGAACCAGTCCAGTACGACATCTTGCCAGTGCTCGGCCGGCTGGTCGAGGTCGGCCCAGCGGTCGTAGGCCTCGTCGTGGCCTCGGAGGATCCAGCGCCGGGGCGCTGGGCTCACGCTGCGCCGCGCCGGGCGCGTAGCTCCTCAACGGTGGTTGTCGACAGAGTGGCGGGGTCTGCGGCCGGCTGGTGGAACCGGGCCCGGAGGCTGGGGTCGGCGGCGATGCGCTCCCAAAGGGCTTCGACGTGGGCTGTCTCCTCGTCGTGGGCGAACCAAGCAGCTAGAGCGGTGTGGCTGATCGGCGGGTTCGGTTCCTCGGCCTCGCTGGCGTGGCGCCAGGGGTCCTCGGTGTGGGTGAGGCGGATGAGTTGGCGGCCGGTGAAGGCCCCGTAGCGGCTGACCACGTAGCCAACGGTGGCCAGTTGAATGCCATCGAGGCCGAGGGGCCGGGGGGCGCCCCCGCGCTTGTCCTCGGCTAGCCATAGCTCAGCGACGACAGGTCCGTTGGTCCAGGCTTCGATCCGTTCGTTGAACAGTGGCTCCCCGAACCAGCGCAGGTGCCATCCCTGGGCGTAGTACAGCAGCTTGTGAACTTTCACCGAGCCGACGTCGGGGAGCCGGCGGCGTAACTCGACGGCGACATCGTGAGCGGAGACCGACATGCCCGGAGTTTAAGCGCCCCCGTGCTGATGGCCCCGTAACTAGCGAGCCGGGTCGGGGGAGGACCCCCCCCGGACCCCGCGCTGTCGACTTCTCCGGACAAAAGACATCCCCGAGCGCTTGGCACTAACCGTGTTCGCGGGGCCCAGGCTCGACAACCTTGCCTTGGTGGCTCTGCTCGACGCCGACGCGCCACTGCCGTGGGTGTCGGGACGTTGGCTCGTGATCCCCAGTGGCGCCCCCGACAGCAACGCGGCACGTGGGCTGTGGGTCCTCGACCTCAGCGACGGCCCACCCCGCCGACTGGGCGCACCGTCGGTAGCAGTGCCGAGCCCCGAAGGTCAGGATAGTCTGATCGTCGACGAAGGCGGCGGCGACGAGGTCGTCCTGGCCCTGCCAGGAGGACGGGACCGTCACGGTCACGGACCGCCGTGGCGGCATCGGACGCATTGGTACCCTCGCCAACCCAAATGGAGTGCGCTCGATCGATTTCGCCCCGGCATGGGAGCTCTCAAACCACCTCACCGCCGTCGGGGACATGAACGGCACCCCGCTACGCGCAGCCTTCCAGGACGGACGCGTGATGCTGAGCGGTTCGGCCGAACGAGACACGTTCGTCGACCTCGCCGCCCGTTCCGATGACCCGGACCGCCCCCTGGTCGTCGTCGCCCTCCGAGACGGCATCGTGGCCGGTTTCGTCCGTGACTTGTCGCTGCACATCATCTCCATCGACCTCGAAAACGGTCGCTCCGTCGCGGCTCCACTCGTGGACATCGGCGGCGTGCGCGCCTTCGCCGCCCATGTCGTCGGCCCGGCCGGGCTTGGCTATCGCGTCCTCCTCGAGGGCGAGCAAATTACCGGTTACCTGCGCTAAACAGAACCGAGCCCTACAGTGCCGTCGGTAGCGGCCCGCCGGCGCGGCCGAGGACAAGGAGCATTTCGCATGCGGATTGGGTTGGTGTCTGACACTCATATTCCCGAGGCCAAGGAGGTGTGGCCCCAGGTGTGGGACGCCTTCATAGGCTGTGATGCCATTCTCCATGCCGGGGACATCTACGACCTGTCGGTGTTGGACACCCTGGCGGAGATCGCCCCCCTCTATGCCTGTCGGGGCAACGGGGACGACGGCTCCGGTGGCCGCCCCCGCCAGGGCGACCACCCCTGCCTACGGGAAAGCTGGGTGGTGGAGCTGGGCGGGTTGCGCATCGGGCTCACCCATTGGGCGCCGGTGCCGGAGTTGCCTCATATCGTCAACCTGGCCGGGGCCTGCCAACGCTTCTTCGGCGACGTGGTCCCTGATGTGTTGGTCCACGGCGACACCCACGTGGAAGACATCCGCGAGATCAACGGCATGCTCTGCGTGAACCCGGGTTCGCCGACCTTTCCCCACAACCTGAACTATCAGTTCGGCACCGTGGGCTTTCTCGACATCGCCACCGATCTTGGCAGCGACAAACCAGTGGCCACCGCTTCGATCTTGGAAATCGTCGATGACGGTGTGCGGCCCTTCGACTGGACCCGTTGGAACCGGCCCTGGTGAAGGTCAGGCCTTGCCACCACCGGCGGACATGGCTGCGGCGAACAGCTCCAGGGCGCCAGCAACATCGCCCTGGCTGGTCTGGAAGCTGGTGACCAGGCGAAGGACGCCGGGCCCCATGCGGTAGCAGTCCAGCCCGCCGGCCTGCACGGTGTCGGCCACCTCGTCGCTCACCCGCACGAAGACCATGTTGACCACAGGTTGCACCACGAACGTGAAGCCCAGCCGGGCCAGGCCCTCCGCCAGGCCGGCCATGGCCGCGTTAGCGGCTGCAGCCAGGCGTAACCACAGCCCTTCGGTGAGATAGGCGTCCAGCTGCACCGACTGGAAGCGCATCTTGGAGGCCACGTGCCCGGCTCGCTTGGTCCGGTAGTGCAGTTGCTCGGAGGCGGCGGGGTCGAAACTGACAATGGCGTCGGTGCTCAGCGCCCCGTTCTTGGTGGCGCCCAGGGTGATCATGTCCACCCCGGCCCGCCAGGTCAGCTCGGAGGGGGAGCAACCCAGCCCGGCGATGGCGTTGGCCAGCCGGGCCCCGTCGAGATGCACCTTGAGGCCGTGCTCGGCCGCCGCCGCGGCGAGGGCGGCGATCTGTTCTGGACGGTAAAGGGCGCCCCGGTCGCTGGGCTCGGTGAGGGAGAGCACCGCCGGTTGGGACTGGTGGGGGTCCCCCCAGTTGGTGGCGGCCAGGGTGGCGGCCACGGTCTCTGGTTGCAGCAGCGATCCTTCCCCTGGCAGGCCGACCATGACCGCGCCGCCACCCAACAGGGAGGTGGCGCCGCCCTCGCTGCGGATGATGTGGGAGCTCTCGTGACACAGCACCGCGCCCCATGGCGGACACAGCGCCGATAGGCCCAAGGCGTTGGCGGCCGTGCCTGACACAACCGGGAACACAGCCACGTCAGGGAACTCGAACACCTCAGCCACCCGGCGTTGCAGGGCGGCGGTCCATTCGTCGGCCCCGTAGGCCAGCGCCGAGCCAGTGTTGGCCTCGATCACCGCAGCCAGGATCTCGGGGGCCACCCCGGCGGCGTTGTCACTGCGAAACTCCAGGCGCGGTTGCATGATCCCGTTTCTATCGGCCGGAGCGACCCCTACGGCCAGCGGAGCGAACTCGGGGGCGGGGCGATTGCAGTGAGTAACTTGGCGGCGCCGTGAGCCGCCCCCAGGACGACGGCGGGAGCGTGAGCGTGTCGGGAAACGAGACTGCGACGGAAACCGATCGAATGTTGACGGGGGACGCCTTCCTGGCCAGCCTCGAGGACGGGAGAGAGGTCTGGTACGACGGCGAGCGGGTGGCCGACGTGGTCAACCACCGGGCCTTTGCCACCAACGCCAGGGTGGTGGCCTCCCTCTACGACGCGCTCCACCAGGACGCCACCCGAGACGTGCTCACCACGGTGGACCGCTTCGGGCATCGCACCCACCGGTTCTTCGCACCCGCCTACTGCGCCGCGGATCTGGCAGGCGGGCGCGATGCCATCGCCGCCTGGCAGCGCATGACCTTTGGCTGGATGGGCCGCACACCCGACTACAAAGCCTCGTTCATGGCCCAGTTGGCGGAGGGCCACGCCTTCTACGGGGACTACGGCGCCAACGCTTTGGCCTGGTATCACCGCAGTGCCAGTGAGGTGCTCTTCCTCAACCACGTCCTCATCGATCCGCCCCTGGACCGCAACCGGGATCGGGTTGACGTGCGCGACGTGTTTGTTTCGGTCACCCGAGACGACGACAACGGCATCTACGTCAGCGGGGCCAAGATGGTGGCCACCGGGTCGGTGCTCACCCACGCCACCTTCGTGGCCGTCAACAGCGCAGTGGCCGCCCGCATGGAACCCGGTCGGGACGACGACATGGCGCTGGTGTTCGTGGTCGACATGGCCACTCCGGGGTTGCGGTTGATCTGCCGGCCCTCCTACGAGGCGGCGGCCCGCCATCCCTTCGAGGCCCCGCTGGCCAGCCGCTTCGACGAAAACGACGCGGTGGTGGTCTTCGAGGATGCCTTCATTCCCTGGGAGAACGTGCTGGTCTACCGGGACGTGGCCAAGGCCAAGGGCTTCTACGCCGAGTCGGGCTTTTTCAACCGGTACAACCTGCATTCCACCACCCGGCTGGCCATCAAGTTGGAGTTCGCGGCCGGGCTGTTGATGGCCTGCACCGACGCCTCCGGCACGTCGGAGTTCCGGGCCGTGCAGGCCGCCATTGGTGAGATCGTGGCCATGCGGGAGTTGCTGTGGTCCCTCACCATCGCCATGGTTTCCGAGCCGGAGCCCGGCATCGGCGCCACCGTGGTGCCCCGGCTGCAAACCGCGGCGGCGGCGCGTCTCTATGCCACCAACGTGTGGGACCGGGTGCGCACCCTGTTCGAGACCTATCTGGCCGGAGCCCCTATCTACACCGTTTCCGGCCCCGCCGACTTGGCCAACCCCGAGTTGCGGCCAACCATCGATCGCTACTTTCGGGGCAGCGGCCTGGAGGCGGTGGAGCGGATCAAGCTGTTCAAGTTGGCCTGGGACGCCCTGTATAGCGAGTTCGCTGGTCGCCACGCCCTCTACGAACGAAACTACGCCGGTAACCAGGAACAGCAACGCATCGATGCCCTCACCTGGGCCAACCAACGGGGCGACGCGGCCCGCGCCCGCCAGCTGGTCGAGCAATGCCTGAGCGGCTACGACCTCAACGGCTGGTGTTCCCAACCCGGCCAGCGAGACCTGGGCCAAGGCCGCAACGGACCTTGATATCGCCGGGGCGGTGGGCGAGGTTGCTCAGGTGGCGTCGTGGAACAACAGGCCCAGCGTGTGGCGGCGGCCGTCTCGTACCACGCTGACCCCGTGGCGCATGGGTGCCGCAGTCCAGCCCCGCCCGCCCGACACCGGCCGTTCGGCGGTGGTTACCACCACTGCATGGCCGTGGCCGATAACCATTGTGGTGGCCCGGGACTGGGCCCGGGGGCGTTGTTCGAGGACCACCAGCTCGCCGCCGAGATAGTCCTGGCCGGGTCGGTCCAACCCGATGATTACTTGGAGAGGAAAGACCAGCTCGCCGTAGAGGTCGCGGTGCAGCGCATTCCAATCGCCCGGGCCGTAACGCAGCAACAACGGGGTGGGTCGGTTCTGGCCGGCGTTGTGGCATTGGGTCAGCCAGTCCTCGAGGGTGTCGGGCCACGGGGCGGTTCGGCCCAGCCGCTGCGCCCAGTCGCGTGCCACTGGCAACAGGTGGGGCCAAAAGGCGGCCCGCAATTGGGTGACCATCTCGGGAAGGGGAGCGGCGAAGTAGCGGTACTCGCCTTGCCCGAAACGGTGCTGTCCCATGTTTACGGTGCTGCGGAACAGCTCGTCTTGGTCATAGAGGGCCACTAACTCGGCGCACTGGGTGGGGTCAACGACCTTGCCCATGTCGCTGAGACCGAACTGTTCGAGGTCGGCCACCACCGTGTCCCAGTGGAGAGCGGCGATCGCGCCGGTGGGGTTGATCATGCTGCGCCTTCCAGGTTGAGTAGGGCGTGTTTGGCCGCAGTGCCGCCAAGGTAGTGGCCCACGCTTCCGTCGGAACGCACCACTCGATGGCAGGGCAACAGAACTGGCAGTGGGTTCCGGGCGCAGGCCGTGCCCACCGCTCGAGCCGCCGCCGGTCGACCGAGGGCGGCGGCGATGGAGCCGTAGCTGGCGGTGGTCCCGTAGGCGACGTCGGCCAAGTGCTCGACGACTTGGCGACGAAACCCCTGGGTCAGGCGCAGGTCTACCGGCAGCTCGAAACGGGTGCGACGGGCGGCGAAGTACTGCTCGAGTTGGGCGGCCGCCTCGTCGAAGAGACGCGGCGTGTGCAGCACCCGTGGGCTGATGCGAACGGCCAAATCGGCCAGCACCGCGTCGTGGTCCTCCAAGGCAAAAGCCCAGCGCACCATACCTTTGGGTGTGGCGGCCAGCAGCAGCCGGCCAATGGGGGTATCGACCGTCCGATACGCGATGTCGATGAGGTCCTCCCGCCGGGCCTCATCGACCAGGCGGCGTTGGAGCTGTTCCATGGGCGGCGGGGCCAACCCGGCGCCGGAGAACATCTGGCTCAGCCCCAAGGGGAGCGCGTCGGCTTCGCTGGCTCCCTCGCCGTCGGTACGGGCTTGATTGCCAGCAAGCGGGCCGCCAGCAGGGGCCAGGTGGAGAGAGGTGGTCATGAGCGGTACTCCTGTTTACTCGGCGAGGCGGCGGAAGTGGCGGGGGCGGCGGCGGCGGGCGTGACGGTGCGTCGCAGCCGGGCGATGCCGTCGGCTGCACTGCGTCGGGCGGCCGCTTCGGTGCTACCCAACAACTCGGCGATGGTGACGTAGGCGAGGTCGCCCACGTACCGGTAGACCACTGCGTGGCGTTGCTTGGTGGGCAGGGCGGCCACCGCCGTCAGCAGGTCGGGGTGGTCCGAGCCGGGCAGGGTGGGTGACTCGAAGCCGGTCTCAGACCGCGGCGATTGCTCGAATGTCTCGGGGGTTTGGGCCAGGGGCTGGGGTCGACGCCGGGCCGAGCGCAGTTGGTCGATGGCCTTGCGATGGGCGATGGTGACCAGCCAGCCTCGCACGTTGCTGTCAGGCGCCAGCGTCGGGTAGGCCCGTAGCGCAGCCAAAAAGGTCTCGGCCCAGGCGTCCTCCGCGTCGTGCGTGTTGAGTAGGGCGCGGCACACCCGCCAGACCACGGGCCCCTCGAGGGCCACCATCTCTTCGAAGGGTTTCAAGTACACACCTGGTCAACGTTCCCGGCGGCGGTTTTGTGAGGTGGGCACCATACCGGTAGGAGCGGTGGTCGTGGCGGCGGTGACCGTGGTGATGGCGGTGGTCTCTTCGAGGGGCCTACGGTCAGCGGGGAGCCTCATCGTCAGCGATCGGTTATGGCATCAAGACGCCGCTCCAGCACGGCACCTCGTCGGAGTTCCTGGCCGTATGGCAGACGGCGGACGATATCGAGGTGTTTCACCTCGGCGTGGACGATGGATCATTTCTATCCGCTCACGCCTCCCATCGACGGCCCTCTGCTGGAGAACTGGACGTTCCTGGCGGCCATGGCTCAGGGGACGTGACCATTGCACCTGGGTTGCATGGTGAACGGCATGCAGGTGCGATTGCTGGAACCCTTGGCCACCGCCCTATAGGCGGCTGCCGGCCCCGACGGCGGCGGGGGCCGGCGCGGCGTTTCGGAGCGGGCTCGGCGAGCGGCTAGCGCGGATACCGGCTTACCGGAACGGCGGTGGCACGCGCCCCACATCGGCCGGAGCTGGCCTTGGCCGGTGGTGTGGAGACCGCTGGAGTCGATCCCGTCGGTTCGGGCGAGGAGACGGTGGTGGTCGCCCGGCTGGACGTGCTTGTGGTTTGGCCAGCGTTCGGCACTGAGGATGCAGGCGCGGCGACGGCCGCCGCCTTCGCCGCGCTGGTGGGGGCATTCGCAGGAACGCCCGAACTCGCCGCCACCGTCGTGAGGTCAGCCAAGTCGGGTCCGCGGGTCCCGCCGTCCCCGGATCCCGCGCCGTCGGGGCGAACCGAGCCGGTCCTCTCCGGGGGGCTGGCGGCGGTATCGGCCGAACTGCCGGGGACAGCGGCGGTGGCGGCCGGTACGGCCGTGGGAGGGGTACCGACGCCCATGCTGTCGAGGATGGGGGTGAGGGCTTGGTACCAGGTGGTGGCCATTTTGGTGTAGCCGTTGTCGTTGGGGTGCACGGCGTCCGCCATGTCCGCGGTGGTGAGGGTGTCGTAGGTGTTGGCTAGAAACTGGAGGTTTCGCCCTGCACTCTGACGGGTTTGTACGCCGGCTTTTACGATGTTGGAGACTTGGGTGAGTCCGTCGAGGGTGGTGTTGAGGCCGGGTCGGGCGATGGCGGAGACGAGGATGGTGGTTTGGGGGCGGAGTTGGTGGATGGTGTCGATGAGGTCGATGACGTTTTTGGCGGAGAGTTCAACGCGTTGGTCCCAGTCCCCGCCGGGTCCGTGCCAGGGTCCGTGGGTGGTCCAGCCGCCGAGGTAGTCGTTGGTGCCGATGTGCAGGAGCACGATGTCGGGTTGGAAGAGGGGGATGTCGGTGGGCACCATTTGGGCCAGCATGTGGTCCTTGTAGCCGACCACGGCTTCGGGTTGGCCGGCTTGGAAGCCCCCGTGGCCTTCGAAATCGCGGTCGAGGGGCCCGACATAGTTGCGTTGTACGTCCTCGGCCCAGGCCCAGGTTGCTTCCCCGCCTGGGGGCACGATGTTTCCGTAGGAGCCGACGAAGTCGTAGCTGTAGCCGGCTGCGTTGAGCTGCTGCTGCAGGAATCCCCGGTAGCTGTGGTCGGGCCCGCCACCCTGAGTGATGGAATCGCCCAACGGCATGATCCG
>JANPEN010000397.1:0-10056 GCA_031422955.1 Acidimicrobiia bacterium | reverse complement strand
CAAGGCGATGTGCACCGCCCAGTCCGGGCGGGGTGGCGTGCCGTATTCGTTGGTGCCATCGAGGGGATCAACGATCCACACCCGGTGCGCTTGGAGGCGAGCCCGGTTGTCTGCCCCTTCCTCGGACAACACGATGTCCTGGGGTCGGGCCTGGCGCAGCTGCTCCACGATGAGGTTGTGGGCCACGCTGTCGCCCTGGGCTTCGAGGTCCCAACGGCTGGTGCCCTCCCGTTGGAGTTGTTCCCGCAGGGCCAACAGCACCACGCCGGCTTCGTCGGCCACCCGACGGGCCAGGACATGGTCATCCACGGTGCTCACGGGTGGGCGTGCCGACCATGCTCAAGCGAAGGGGTTAGCTGGAGATCCTCAAACAACCGGGTGAGCCCAGTCGGCCGGTGCGGGCTCGCCTGGGGTTGCATGGGCCGGGAGCTTATCGGGACGGACCCGGCCGGGTGGTTGGGTCGTTGGGGTCGGGCGTCCCTGGGGTGGTTCAGCCGTGCTGGGAGCTGAAGATGGCCCCCAGGGCGGCGGCGGCCAGCTCGGCCCGACACACCAGCAGATCGGGCAGGTTCACGTCAGCCTCGTTGTAGCGCAGGGGGGAGCCGTCGATGCGGCTGGCGTGGAAACCAGCGGCCAAGGCCACCGCCACCGGGGCACAGGAGTCCCACTGACGCATGCCGCCAGCGTGTAGGTACAGCTCGGCCCGTCCGCGCAGCACGGCCGCCACCTTGGCCCCCGCCGATCCCATGGGCACCACCTCCGCCCCCAGCTTCTCGGCCACCCGGTAGGCCAGATCGGGCGCTCGACTGTCGCTGACCACGAGGCGGGGGGGACGGCTGGGATCGGGGCTGGGGACCGCAGCGGGTTCGGTGGCCAGCACGGTCCCGTCGGGCAGCGCCACCGCTCCCGCCTGGGGGTAGCCGTCCACGCTCAGGGCCACGTGCACCGCCCAGTCCATGCGCCCCGGCCGGCTGAACTCTCGGCTGCCATCGAGGGGGTCAATGATCCACACCCGCGACTGGCCTAGCCGGTGGGGGGGGTCGGGGGACTCTTCGGACAACACGATGTCCTGGGGGCGCAGGTCGGCCAGGCGACCGAGCAGCCAATCGTCGGCAACTCGGTCGGCGGCGGCTCCCCACTCGATGGGGTCCATGCCCTCGGCCGCGTAACGCTGACGCAGGACCAACAGGCGCTCCATGGCCCCACGGGCCAGTTGAGCAGCGACGGCGTGGTCGTTCATCGCCGGCACGCTATCGGTCCTCGCGGGCCTACTCAGCCAAAAGGCCGCGCGGGCTGCGCTCGTGCAAGCCCGCCTCGACGGGTGGGCGGCGCTCGATCAGCCGGCATCGCCGTAGGGCTGGTCCGCTTCGAGGTAACACGCTTCGTGGTAGTGCTCAACCCGTAGCCAGCGACCCTCGTCGTACACGTTGCAGATCACCTGCAACAGACGGATTTTGGCTTGGAACTTGACCCGCTCGGCGCACTTGGCGCAATCGACGTAGCTTCCCGCTTCGATGGGTCGCGCCACAGCCCGGCTTTCAGGGCACGTCGGCGCGGTGGTGGTCTGCAGATTTGAGCGCCCAGTGACGTCGGCCATGGCCAATGCATCGGCGCGAGCGGCGGGGGAGGATGAGCGAAATCACCCTGATGGGGGTCCGACCGACGGGGGTCCGAGCCGTCGGGCCAATACCACCACTCGGCGTAGTCGACGCTCCTCGACTCCGGCCTCGACCAGCTCGCTGATCTCCTGCTCGAGCTGCTCCGCTATCACCTGGTCGACCCCGACCCGGGTGGGGCTCAGCACCCCGACCAGCAACAACACCGAGGCCCCGCCCCCGGTCAGCAGGCCGAAGGCAAGCGCGCCATTGTTGTTGTTGGTCACCGAGGTGGCGATCATGCCTGCCACCCCGGCCACGCAAAGCGCGATAGCGGCGAGGCGCAGCATCGGTGGGGTGATCACGGTGTTGTCACGCGAGGGGCGAGGTGCCGTGGCCGAAGCCCTGGCTCAGTCCCTGACCAGGGGCTTGTACTTGAGGCGATGGGGCTGAGCGGCGTCGGCCCCTAACTCCTTCTTGCGGAAGGCCTCGTAGTCGGAGAAGTTCCCCTCGAACCAGCGCACCGCCGAGTCCCCTTCGAAGGCCAGCACATGGGTGGCGATGCGGTCCAGGAACCAGCGATCGTGGCTGATGATCACCGCGCAGCCGGGGAAGGCCTCCAGGGCGTCTTCCAGGGCTCGCAGGGTGTCCACGTCGAGGTCGTTGGTGGGCTCGTCGAGGAGCAACACGTTGCCCCCCTTACGCAGGATCTTGGCCAGATGGACCCGATTTCGCTCCCCGCCGGAGAGATCGGCCACCTTCTTCTGTTGGTCGGATCCCTTGAAGTTGAAGCTCGCCACGTAGGCACGCCCGTTGACCTCGCGGTTGCCGATGACCAGGGTGTCCTGCCCGTCGGTGATCTCTGTGTACACCGTGCGCTCGCCGTCGAGGGTGTCGCGGGACTGGTCTACGTAGGCCAACTGCACGGTGGACCCGACGGTCAGGTCACCGTGGTCTGGTTGTTCCTGGCCGGTGATCATGCGGAACAGGGTGGTCTTGCCCGCCCCGTTGGCCCCCACCACCCCGACGATGCCGGCCGGCGGTAGGGAGAAGCTCAGATCGTCCATCAGCAGTTTGTCGCCGTAGCCCTTGGTCAGA
This sequence comes from Acidimicrobiia bacterium, assembly GCA_031422955.1. GTDB lineage: Bacteria > Actinomycetota > Acidimicrobiia > Acidimicrobiales > CAIXPF01 > CAIXPF01. The sequence continues at coordinate 7,363 of JANPEN010000397.1, read as the reverse complement.
CGGGCGGTTTCCACAACCACATCACCGAGGCGGTCCCCGGAGGGGATGGTGATCTCCAAACGGTCGTTACCCTTGTCAGCGGCTTGGGCCTCGGCCAGCAGCTTGTCGTAGTTGGCCAGGCGGGCCTTGCCCTTGGCCTGGCGGGCCTTGGGGGCCATACGTACCCATTCCAGCTCCCGCTCCAGGGTGCGGCGGCGGGCGTCGCTGCCCTTTTCATCGCGGCGTAGACGCTCCTGCTTCTGTTCCAACCAGGAGCTGTAGTTGCCCTCGAAGGGGATGCCCCGGCCGTGGTCGAGCTCGAGGATCCAGCGAGCCACGTTGTCGAGGAAGTAACGATCGTGGGTGATGGCCACCACCGTTCCCTGGTAGTCCTGCAGGGTGCGCTCCAGCCAGGCCACCGACTCGGCATCGAGGTGGTTGGTGGGCTCATCCAGTAGGAGCAGGTCGGGCTTGGAGAGCAGCAGCCGACACAGCGCCACCCGGCGCCGCTCCCCGCCGGAGAGGGTGGTCACCTCAGCATCGCCAGGCGGTAGGCGCAGCGCGTCCATGGCGATCTCGATGGTGCGGGGAAGATCCCACGCCCCTGCCGCTTCGATCTTGGCTTCCAGGTCTGCCTGCTCGGCGCCGATCTTCTCGTAGTCGGCGTCGGGGTCCGCCCATTTGGCCATGACCGCGTCGTAGCGGGCCATCAGCTCGGCCACTTCACCCAAGCCGTCCATCACGTTGCCCGTGACGTCTTTCGTCTCGTCGAGCTGGGGTTCTTGGGACAGATAGCCAACGGTGAAGCCGGGGGAGAGACGGGCCTCGCCGTTGAAGCCGTCGTCGAGGCCGGCCATGATGCGCAGCAGGGTGGACTTGCCCGATCCGTTGTGGCCAATCACCCCGATCTTGGCGCCGGGGTAGAACGACAACGAGATGTCCTTGAGTACGTCGCGGTCGGGTGGGTAGAACCGGCCGACGCGCCGCATGGTGAAGATGAACTGGGCGTTATTCACAGTTGCCCAAGCCTAGTTCGACTATTCGGCTGACTCGGCCGACTCGGCCTACTCCGATGCCCCGTCCTAAAGGAAGTTGCCACGCAGCGTGAGCGGGAAATGGCCGGCGTCGACCTATCTGGGCGCGATACCACGCTGGGCGCTACCGGGCGCGGCGCGGTCGGGGGTGCAGCCCCCGAACTAGGATCGGCCCGTGATTCGAGCTGTGCTGTGGGATTTCGGTGGGGTGATCACGTCCAGCCCCTTCAAGGCGTTCAACACCTACGAGGCGGCCAACGGGTTGCCCAAGGACCTGATCCGGACCATCAACGCCACCAACCATCTGGATAACGCCTGGGCCCAGCTCGAGCGCAACGACGTGGATCCCGATGGTTTCTGCCCCCTGTTCGAGGCCGAAGCGGCCGCCCTTGGCCACGCCGTGCAGGGCCAGGCCGTGTTGGGCTGTCTCATGGGCCGGGTCCGTCCGGCCATGGCCTTGGCCGTGCAGCGCTGTGCCGAGCGGCTCACCTGCGCCTGCCTCACCAACAACTTCGCCGGTGGCGGGCTCATGGCGGACCCCCAACGGGCGTCGGAGATCAAGGCCGTCCACGCCCACTTTCACCACATCATCGAATCCTCGAAGGTGGGTCTGCGCAAGCCCGACCCCCGTATCTACGAGCTGGCCTGTTCCATCTTGGCCGTGGAGCCCACGGAGGTGGTGTTTCTCGACGACCTCGGGGTCAACCTGAAACCGGCCGCCGCGGTGGGCATGACTACCATCAAGGTCACCGACCCCGAGGTTGCGTTGGCCCGCCTGGCCGAGGTGGTCGGTTTCCCCCTCCACTAGCTCCCGAGCCGAGCTAGAACCCGGCGAAGCTTTCCTCGAACAGTTGCTCGCGTTCCTGGTCGTGGATGACATGGCTGCCGGACGCGGGGCTGCCCGATTCGACTCGGCTGACCCTTTCGATGCGGTGGGTTTGGCCATGGGAGCGGAACAGGTTGCCCTTGACCCCGTTCCAGGCCCCCATGTTTTCTGGTTCTTCTTGCAGCCACACCACGTCCGCAGCGTTGGGGTAGCGGCTCAGCACCGCGGCGGCTTCCACTTCTGGCCAGGGGTAGAGCTGTTCGACCCGAACGATGGCTACCCCGGCCACCCCCCCGCGGCGGTCTCGTTCCTTGAAGGCATCGGCGGCCACTTTGCCGCTACAGAACAGCACCCGGCGAACAGCGGCTGGGTTGGCCGCAGCCACCGGATCGTCGAGGACCTCTTCGAAGGAGCCTTCGATAAAGGCGGAGACGGGCGAACGCGAGAAGCGGTCGCGCAGCAGTGATTTAGGGGTGAACACGATGAGAGGTTTACGTACCGAGCGCACCATCTGACGGCGCAGCAAATGAAAATACTGGGCCGCAGTGGTGCAGTTGGCGATTTGGATGTTGTCCTCGGCCGCCAGGGTCATGAATCGTTCAATACGGCCGGAGGAATGCTCTGGTCCCTGGCCTTCGTAGCCGTGGGGCAACAACATGACCAACCCGGACGTCTGACCCCATTTATCTTCAGCGGCTACCAGGAACTGATCGATAATGATCTGCGCCCCGTTCATGAAATCACCGAACTGGGCCTCCCAGGCCACCAGCACATCTTTGTTGTGGACCGAGTAGCCGTATTCGAAGCCGACCGCCGCGTATTCCGATAACAGCGAGTCATAGAGCCACAGGTGGGACTCCCCCTCGTCGGCTAGGGCCGAGAGGGGCAGGTAGTCCTGGTCGGTTTCGTAGTCGATGAGGGCGGCGTGGCGGTGGGAGAAGGTGCCCCGGCGCGAGTCCTGCCCGGCCAGACGCACCGAGATCCCCTCGGCCAACAACGTGCCCAGGGCGAAGGCTTCGCCTAACGCCCAGTCCACTTCGCCGCCCGCCCACAGCTTGTCTCTGGCCGCGAACTGGTTGCGTAGCTTGGGATGAACGTTGAACCCCTCCGGCGTGTGGGACAACGCGGCGTAGACCCGCGCCAGCATGTCGGCGGACACCGCAGTGCGCACCCGGGGCAGCACCCCGACGAGCTGGGCAGCGGGTGCTCGCACGGCGGCCGGAGCCGACTGGCGGGTCTCGTCCAGGGCCATCTGCAGGCGCCGCTGGAAATCCTCCAGCGCCGCTTCCGCCTCTTCCAGGGTGAGATCGCCCCGCTTGACCAGCGCCTCGGTATAGAGCTTGCGCACCGAGCGCAACTCGCCGATGCGGCGGTACATGGCCGGCTGGGTGTAGCTGGGATCATCGCCCTCGTTGTGACCGTAGCGGCGATAGCATACCATGTCTATAACCACATCTTTATTAAACTGCTGGCGATAGGCGAAGGCCAGATGGGCCACCCGGACACAGGCCTCGGGGTCGTCACCGTTGACATGGAAAATGGGTGATTGCACCATCTTGGCCACATCAGTGCAGTAATAGGAGCTGCGGGCCGCCTCGGGGCTGGTGGTGAAGCCGAGCTGGTTGTTGATAACCAGGTGTACGGTGCCGCCCACCCGATAGCCCCGGATATTGGAAAGGTTGAGCGTTTCTGCCACGACGCCTTGGCCGGCGAAGGCGGCGTCGCCGTGGACCAGGATGGGTAAAACCGGATAGTCGTGGCCCCCCTCGATCTGGTCCATGCGGGCCCTGGCCATGCCCACCACGACGGGGTCTACGGTCTCCAGATGGGAAGGGTTGGCGGCTAAGGCCAACTCCAGCGTGGCGCCGTGGCGGGAAACGAACTTGCCGCTTTGGCCCAAGTGATACTTCACATCGCCAGAACCCTGCACTGCGTCGGGGGTAATGTGGTCTTCGAACTCGCTGAAGAGCTGGCCATAGCTCTTGCCAACGATGTTGACCAACACGTTGAGGCGGCCCCGATGAGCCATGCCCAACACGGCGCTGTCCAGGCCGCCATCGGCGGCGTCGCCTAGCACTGCGTCGAGCAGAGGGATGGCTGATTCGGCCCCCTCGATGCCGAATCGCTTCTGGCCCAGGTACTTGGTGGCCAAGAACTTTTCCAATGCCTCGGCTGCGTTGAGGCGGCCCAGAATGTGTTTCTGTTCCTCCACATCGATGTGGAGGGCGGCCCCTTCGACCTGTTCTTGGATCCAGCGCTTCTCGTTGGGGTCCTGGATGTGCATGTATTCCAGGCCAATGCGGCGACAGTAGGCGTCTCGCAACACCCCGAGGATGTCTCGCAACTTCATAGAGTGCTGGCCGGCCAGGCCGCTGCACAAGTAGGGTCGTTCCAGATCCCAGATGGTGAGGCCATGGTTGGCCGGATCGAGCTCGGCGTGGACCTTGATCTCGTTGAGCCGGAGGGGGTCGAGGTCCGCGATCAGGTGGCCCCGCACCCGGTACATGTTGATGAGGGCGTCGACCTTGGTCTGCTTTTCGACCGCGGACTCCTCGTGGTCGACGGGGTTGACGTCTCGTCGCCAGGCCACCGCCGAGTAAGGCACCCCGATGGCCTCGAAGCAGGTCCGGTAGAACTCGTGACCCAACAACAGCTCGTGCACCTGGCGCAGGAACAGGCCCGATTCGGCTCCTTGGATGATGCGATGGTCGTAGGTGGAGGTGACGGTGACGACCTTGGAGATACCCAGATCGGCGAGGGCCTCGGGATCGGCTCCCTCGAAGGCGGCGGGAAAGTCGATACGACCGACCCCGACGATGACGCCTTGGCCCTTCATGAGCCGCGGGACTGATTGCACCGTACCCAGCGTGCCGGGGTTGGTCAGGCTGACGGTGGCGCCGCTGAGGTCGTCGGCGGTGATCTTCTTGGAACGAACCCTGCGAATGAGGTCCTCATAGGCGCCCACGAACTCCCGGAAGTCGAGGCGGTCGGCGCCTTTGATGACGGGCACCATGAGGGTGCGTGAACCATCGGCGTTCTCCATGTCGACCGCGATGCCGAGGTTCACCTCGTGGTGCCTGGTCACTCTCGGGCCGTCCCCGTCGTCGGAGAAGGTGGAGTTCATCACCGGCACCGCGTCGGCCACGGCGCGGATCACCGCGTAGCCGATCAGGTGGGTGAAGCTGACTTTGCCGCCCCGGGTGCGGCCCAGGTAGCCGTTCATGATGGTGCGGTTGACCTCTAGCAGCTTGGCCGGGATCTCCCGAAAGCTGGTGGCGGTGGGCACCTCGAGGGAGGTGACCATGTTGGCCACGATGCGCGCCGCCGCCCCCCGGATGGCCTTGGCCTCCGGTGCCAGCGCGCCGGCCGGTTGGGCGGGGCCTGGGACAACGGGTACCGGCGCGAGCAGGGGCGGAGCTGACGAGGCCACCGCCCGACCCACCGGGACAGGGCTGGCAGCTCCGGCCGCTCCGTCCGGGTCGAGGGGGGGTGCCGGGGGGGTTGCCCTGGCTGACGGTTCGACGGCGGGTGGCCTGGCTTGGCTCGCCTGGCTGGCGGCCATCGTGGCGGCATGGCCGGCGGCGGCGAGGTGAGGGGCCTCGGCCCGATAATCGGCGAAGAAGTCCTGCCATGATTCGTTCACCGAGCTGGGGTCGGCGAGGTACTGCTCGTACATCTCGTCTACGAGCCAGGCGTTGGGGCCCACCGTAAAGGAATCGGATCGAGTGTCAGCCACGTCGCGAGATGCTACGGGAACACCCCGGCTCAGCGGGCACAACCCGGAGCCAACCCGTACCGCCGCCGGATGGGGTCGGGCCCGGCCGGTAACGTCTGGCCGGTATGCGGGTCGCTACCTGGAACGTGAACTCTCTCAACGCCCGGCCGGAACGGGTCGAGCAATGGCTGGCGGAGATGCAGCCCGATGTGCTGTGTCTCCAGGAGACCAAGCTGTCCGACGACGCGTTCCCCGCCCTCACCTTCAAGGCGTTGGGCTACGACAGCGCCCATCACGGCTTCGGCCAGTGGAACGGGGTGGCCATCTTGTCGAGGGTAGGCATCGAGGAGGTGGGCCACGGCTTCCCCGACGACGACGAGCCCGACCGCGATGCCAGGTTGCTGTGGGCCAGTTGCGGGGGGATGCGGGTGGCCACCATGTACGTGCCCAACGGGCGCAGCCTCACCGACGAGCACTACCAGTACAAGCTGGCCTGGCTGGCCCGGTTGCGCCAGACCCTGGAGCACAGCTGTTCGCCGGCCCAGCCTCTTGTTTTGTGTGGCGACTACAACATCGCCCCCGGCAACGACGATGTTTGGGACATGTCCCAGTTCAACGACTCCACCCACGTCTCACCGCCGGAACGCGACGCCTTCGGCAGCTTGTTGTCCTGGGGCCTGGTCGACACGTTGCGCCAACGCCACCGCGACGACGGGCTCTACACCTATTGGGACTACCGAGCGGGCAGCTTCCACAAGCGGATGGGTATGCGCATCGATCACATCCTGGCCAGCCGGGCGCTGGCCGAGCGCTTGGAGTTCGTCTTCATCGATCGAAACGCCCGCAAGGGCACCAAACCCTCCGATCACACCGTGTTGGTGGCCGAGTTCGCTGACTGATCGACCCGCTGACTGATCGACCCGAGGAAATACTCGATCGCGGTTCGGCCGGCTTGAGCACAGCTTTAGGGCTCGGGGGATCCCGATCCCAGCGCCTGCAGCACGGCGGATCCGAATCGGGTGGCCCGCATCGGGCCTACGCCGGAACGAGCGGCCAAGGCGGCAACATCATCGGGCGGATCCGCGGCCAGCGCCGCCAGCACCGCGTCATCGAGCACCACCCGCGGATCCACCTTGGCCAACTTGGCTTGGGTGGCTCGCCACCGCTGCAGTGCCTCGAGGCGTAGTTCGCGTTGGTGTGCCTGACGCCGCGCCCTTCGTTGACCCAGTGTCAGGGTCTCCAGGGATCCCGGGTTGGCCACTGGTGGGGTACGGCGGAGGGCGGTGGCCACCGCGAGGGGCATGGGGCGGGGTGCGTCGATCGTGCTGGCCTGGTCGCAGGCGGCCTCGACCGCAGCCAGAAAGGGTGAAGCAACCCGATCGGTGCTGGCGCCGCGCAGCACTCGGCTGGCCGCCCAGGTGCACACCAACAACTCGGTGGCCCGGCTCAAGGCCACATAGAACAGCCGCCTTTCTTCGTCCAGTCGCACGGTGGTGGCCGGAACGAAGCCGTCCTCGACCCCGGCCACGATCACCGCCCTCCACTCCCTGCCCTTGGCCCGGTGGAAGGTACCAACCCGTATGGCATCAAGGGTGACGCCTTCGTCGGCGGTGGCGGTGGCTGCCCAGCGCAGGAAGGCGGCCGGGCTGGGCCGTAGATCCAGGGCCGTGTACTCCTCGGCCAAGGCGGCCAAGGTGGGATCGGCCAGTTGTTCCACCAGGTCCTCCCAGGCCAGGTCAGACCCGGCCGGGGGCAGGCGCCGCAGCAGTGCGGCCGGGCTGGCGCCGGCCCTGGCGGTGGGCAGACCGG
>JANPEN010000396.1:0-13387 GCA_031422955.1 Acidimicrobiia bacterium | reverse complement strand
CGTCCCCGTCGAGCACGGCCAGGAGATCGGTTTCGAGGTGGCGGGCGGCCTCGTTACGGGCTCGGGACACCCCGCCGTTGCGGGGCTGCACCAAGACTTCCAGCGGGAGACGATGTCGCCATTCGGCCGCCTTCGCCGCGGTGGTGTCGCTCGAGGCGTCGTCAACCAGCACGATCTGGTCGGGCAGACGGGTTTGGGCAGCGATAGCCGCGAGGGTCTGATCGATGAAACGGGTTCCGTTGTAGGTGGCGAGCAAAAGTCCGATGGACTTGCCCGACCCGGCGCCGTTCTGATCCACAGATCGTCCGCTTCTGCCGTGTCGTTCGGGGTGTCTTCGTTCGGGATGTCTGATGAGCGAAACTGCTGGTGGAATGGGGTCGATGACGACTCGTTCCAAGCTAGTGCCGGAACAGCCACTGAGCAGGTTTCGGTCAAATGTTGGCGAGATGGCCACGTCCGGCTGCAAGCTTTGGGTCGGGGCTGCCGGTAGCGTCTCAACGTTCGTCTCACCCTTAGGGAAGACGCCTCGTAGAGCATCGGGCCCGCCCGACACGATCCCGTCGCCTCCTCTGAGCTCATCGGAGGAGTGCCATGTCCCCGCTCACAGACCGAGCCACGCTTCGTTTGGTCCCCCCGGTGGCAGCGATCCCGCCCAAGGGCGGTCGAGCTTCCCCCCTGCCGTTGACCCCGGACCCGACCAGGCCAGTAGCGCGCCTGGGCGGCACAGCTGTTGTCTACTGCGAAGGCAACTTCGGTGCGCTCGACGGCAAGACGGCCAACGGTCTGGTCCGCCATTCGGGCATCTACACCGTCCTCGCCGTGCTCGACAGCGGCCACGCCGGCGCCGACACCGGCACCATGCTCGACGGTTTGGCCAATGGCATACCCGTCTTCTTTGATCTTGCGCAGGCCGTGGCTGGCCTGGGGGTCACCCCGGAGTTCTTCATCATCGGCATGGCTCCGGCCAGCGGCCGCTTGTCGCCGTCTCAGCGGGGCGCGGTACTGCAGGCCATCGATGCGGGAATGCATGTCGTGAACGGGTTACACGAGTTCCTCAACGAGGACCCTGAGTTCGCCGCGGCGGCCGCGGCGGCCGGGGTGAGCATGCTCGACGTGCGCCGGCCCCGTCCCAGTCACCAGCTGCGGGTGTTTTCTGGACGCATCGCCGAGGTGAGCTGTCCCCGCATCGCCGTGTTGGGAACCGACGGCGCCATCGGCAAGCGGACCACCGCCACCGTGCTCACCCACGCCCTCAACCAGGCCGGGATCAACGCGGTACTGGTGGGCACCGGCCAAACCAGCATCATTCAGGGCGCCCGTTACGGCGTGGCGCTCGACGCGGTCGCGCCTCAGTTCTGCTCGGGGGAGATGGAAGCGGCGGTGGTGGATGCCTTCGAAGGCGAGGACCCCGACGTGATCATTGTGGAGGGCCAGGGAGCCCTCAGCCATCCGGCCTATTTGACCTCCGCCTACATCCTGCGGGGTAGCCAGCCGGCCGGGGTGATCCTGCAGCATGCTCCCCACCGCAGGATGCTGGGTGATTTTCCCCTCTACCCCATGCCCAGCCCGTCCAGCGAGATCAACCTCATCCAGACCTTCGCCGCCACCCGCGTCATCGGCCTTACCATCAACCACGAGGACATGGACGACGATGAGGTCAGCGCCGCCATCGTCGCCTACGAAGCAGAGTTGGGTATCCCCGTCACGGATGCCCTGACCCGTCCGACCGAGCGTCTGGTGGCGATGGTGCTCGGCGCCTTTCCCGAGCTGGCCGCGAAGCGGTTCAGCTCGCGACCATGACCGCGCCGCGGTTGGAGATCGATCTCGACAAGGTCTGCCACAACGCCCGCACCCTGGTGGATCGACTGGCAGGCAAGGGGATCACCGTCACCGGGGTGACCAAGGCCACCCTGGGTTCGCCCTCGGTGGCGCGAGCCATGCGCAGGGGCGGCGTCGTCGGCCTGGCCGATTCGCGGGTGGAGAACCTGGCCCGCTTGCGGTTGGGCCAAGACCCCGCATCGGAGGAGGGGTCGGGGCCGTTGACGTTGTTGCGCTCGCCCATGGGGAGCCAGATCGACGACGTGGTTCAGGCGGCCGACGTCAGCTGCAACACCGAGTTGGTCATCATTGATCGACTGAACGCGGCGGCCGCCCGCCACCATCGCAGCCATGGCGTGTTGCTCATGGTGGAGCTGGGCGATCTGCGGGAAGGGGTGGCCGTGGACGATGTCCTCGATGTGGTTCGAGCCACCCTCCGTTGCTCCAACCTCACCCTGGCGGGGCTGGGCACCAACCTGGCTTGTCGCAGCGGGGTCGTGCCCGACGACCGCAACATGGCCCAGCTGTCGTTCCTGGTTGACGCGGTGGAGGCGACCTTCGGGATCGAGGTGGGGCTGGTCTCTGGGGGCAACTCGGCCAACTTGGACTGGGCCCTGGGGACGGCCAGCACCCAGCGCATCAACAATCTGCGCCTAGGCGAAGCGGTGTTGTTGGGGCGCGAGCCTCTGCACCGTGGACCGGTGGAGGGTTTGCATCTTGACGCCATTACCCTGGTGGCGGAGGTTATCGAATCCAAGCGCAAACCCACCCGGCCCTGGGGTGACTTGGCTCGCTCCGCCTTCGGGGACCCAGCCGGGTTGGGGGAGCACGGCGAGCTCGCCATCCGCCAGCCTGATCAGGCTGGCCAACCGGTTCGGGCCGCGCCGGGGAGCGGCTTTCGGGTGTTGCAATCCATCTTGGCGCTGGGCCGCCAGGACGTGGATCCGGCCGGGCTGGAGCCCCCCCGCGGGTGCCAGGTGGTGGCCGCCAGCAGTGACCATCTCATCGTGGTGGGCGAGCCCACCGGGCTGGCGATCGGGGCCGAGATGGTTTTCGGGTTGGACTACAGCGCGCTGCTTCGGGCCATGACGTCGCCCTTCGTGGCCAAGGTCTTTCGCGGCGTTGATAGCTAACGTCGCCAGAGATGGGCCCGGGCGGCTCGCGGGTGGCGCCGCTTGGAGGGGACATCGAGCAGCTGTCAACCTGGCGGCAATGCCCTCCACCCTCGCCGGTTCCACCTCGGAGCCCGAACCGAGCGCGTCAGCGCCGGTTTCCGCCGAAGGGGCCACAGGGACCAGGGAGGCGGCGCGCAGTGAGGCGGCACCGGGCGCCTTACCCTTCGTGGGCTTGGGGGTGGTCCTGCTGCTGTGGGGCTTCGGACCACCCATCTCCAAGCTGATCAGCGCCCCGCCGCTTACCGCCAGCTTCACCCGGCTGTGGACCAGCGCCATCGCCATCATCGCCGTCCAATGCGCCATGGGCAGCCGACCCACCGTCAAGGCCCTGCGGGCCAGCGTGTGGGGCGGGGTGGCCTTCGGGCTGAACTCGCTTGTCTTCTTCTACGCCCTGTCCAACGCCTCCATCGCCACCATCACCGTGATCGGTTCGTTGCAGCCCGCCTTGGTCATGGTGGGCGCCTCGAAGTTTTTCGGCGAACGCATCACCCGTTGGGGGGTGGCCTGGACGGCGGTGGCCATCGGCGGTGCGGCCATTGCAGTGCTGGGAGCGGGAGCGGCGGTACACACCAACGCCCTGGGAGTGGCCTGCTCGGTGGGTTCCCTGCTTTGCATGGGGGCCTATTTCCTGGCCTCCAAACAAGCCAGAGCCACCCTGGGCGCGGGCGAGTACGTGATGGGGGTCATGGTCTGGGCCTCGCTGTTGGTCACCCCGGTGGTGGCCGTCGGCGGTGGGCTCAGTCATTTCGATGCTTTGGATAGCCGAGATTGGTTCTGGTTGGCGGTCATGCTGGTGGGCCCGGGGGTGGGCGGCCAGCTCATCATGGGCTGGGCCGTGCGCTGGGTTCCGGTTTCGCTGACCGCCATGATCCTGCTCGGCGCCACCGCGGTGTCCATCGTGGCTGCCTGGCCCATCCACCACGAACAGCCAACCCTGGTGCAGCTCCTCGGCGGTGCCATCGCCCTGGGCTCGGTGACCGCCATCCTGCAACGTCGCTGATGCAGGCGGCGCCTAGCCTCCGGGGACAACTGCCCGGAGAACACCAATGATGACACTGGCTCAAAACGAGCGAGACGAGCTGGCTGAGATGGATATCACCTCCATGCCGCGCTACATCCAACACGGATATCCCTGGGAAGCGTGGGACCGTATGCGCCAGCTGGCGCCGGTCTACTGGTACGAGGGCCGGCCTCGTTTCGAGCCGTTCTGGGCGGTCACGGGGTACGAGCAGATCCGTTTCGTGGGCAGCCATCCTGACTTGTTCAGCAACACCGGGGTGATCCGCCTCGACACCGTCAACGGGCTCAACCGTCTCGACGCCTACCGCCGTCGCCGGGCGGAGCGTCATGGGTGGGACCCCGAGGCGCCGCTGGACATGCTGTACACCGACCGGCCCGAGCACCTCGATCTGCGCATGCTTTCGGTGCGGCGGTTCACGCCGCGGGCCATGAACCGGCTCTCCTCCCACATCGACGGGCTGGCCGCCGGTTTCGTGGCCGACTTCGTGGCCAAAGCCAAAGCGGTCGCGCCCGGGCCCATAGACGTGGTCGAGAACCTGTCGGTGCCCATGCCCATCGCCACCCTGTGCGGCCTGCTCGGGGTGCCCACCGAGGATTGGGAACGTATTCGGCGCTGGTCGGACGTGTTGTTGTTGACCCCGGACATGAGCGACCCCGAGGTGCGCTCCGGCGAAGGCCCAGCCGACTTTCGTCGCCGCTTGGGCCAGGAGTATCACGCCTACCGTGAGAAGCTGTGGGAAGCGGGCCGGCGACGCGACCCCGACACGGCCCAGGATCTGGTCACCTTGTTGGCCCACGCCACCATCGGGGGAGAACCGCTGCGGGCGGACCAATGGCATGGCTATCTGGAGTTGTTGGTGGGTGGCGGCAACGAGACAACCCGCAACACCATCACCGGCGGCGTGCTCGCCCTCCTGCAACACCCCGACCAGGCCACCGCGCTGGCCGAGGACCCCGCCGGACTGGCTGACCGGGCCGCCGAGGAGATCTTGCGGTGGGTTTCGCCCGTCATTCAGTTCGCCCGCACCGCCCGGGTCGACGTCGAGCTGGGTGGTGCGACCATCCGAGCGGGCGATACCGTGGTCGTGTGGTACCCCTCGGGCAACCGCGACGAGAACCAGTTCCCCGACCCTTACCGGTTCGATGTGTCCCGGGCCGACAACGTACATCTCACCTTCGGCCACGGCGAGCATTTCTGTTTGGGGGCCAACCTGGCCCGGTGGGAGCTGCGGGCCATCTTCCGTGAACTCGCGCCCCATCTGGCCGACTTGGCCTTGGCCGGCGAACCGGAGCGTATGGCCGGCCTGCACGTGGGGGCGGTCAAGAGCCTGCCCGTGCGCTGGGTCGGCCGTGCCAGAATGAGCCGGTGAGCACAACGCACGGTCCCTTGTTCGACTACGCCGCTTCCGTCCAGATCGCCGCCCCACCGGCGCGGGTGTGGGAGTTGGTGACGGCCATGGAGCGCTACGGCGAGTGGAGCTCGGAGAATACCGGAGGGTATTGGCGCAAGAATGCAGAGGGGGTGCCCGGTACCGGTCAAGTCGGGGATCAGTTCGTCGGCATCAACCGGCGAGATGGCCAGGAGTGGAAGGGCATGGTCGAGATCGTTGAACGTGAAGAGGGCCGCTCCTACGCTTTCATTACCGGTGGGGTCGCCCTCAACTTCGTGTTTTGGCGCTATCTCATCGAGGCCGAAGGTGACGGTACCCGCCTCACCGAGCAGTGGGAGCTGCGCAACCTGTCCCCGCCCATGGTCGAAAACGGTGAGCCCGAGGTGGCTAAGCGGGTGGCCAACGCCAAAGAAAGCATCGGCGCCACCCTGGCCGCTATGAAAGCCGCGGTCGAAGCGGGGTCCTGATCTCGTCGCCATCGCGTCGGCGGCGAGGAAGCTTCAGAGCAGGTCGCTGGGTGCGGCCGGTAGACCCAGCTCCAAGCGACCGGCCAGCTGGGTGACCCGGTCCCAGTCGTAGACGACGTGGCCTTTCAGCATGGCCAGATCGCGTTCGATGCGTTGAAAGGGCTGGTCGGTGAAGTACACCGATGCGCCGATGCCCAGGCTGGCGATCTCCACCGCCTCTCGACCCAGGCGCACGGCGTGGGCGGCGGCCAGGCGAAACTCGCCCCGCTGCTCGCGGGGGATGCTCAGCCCCGCGTCGTAGGTGCGACACAGCCGGTCAATGGCGTCCGCCCAGACCAGGCGGCAGGCCCGCACGGTGGCTCGCGCCTCGGCCAGGCGGGCCTGGCTGGTCGGTTGGTCGACCTGGCGATCACCGGGGCTGTGGGCCAGGATGCGGCGGGCCATCAGGTCACGGAATTGATCGACCGCCGCTTCGGCCGCGCCGACCACCGTGGCCGCCGCATACAGGGTCAACACTGCCGACATCGGATAGCGAAGGAAGGGATCCGCGTCGTGGTGGGAGCCGGGCGGGTCCTCGCCGCGGAGGTGGTCCACCTCCATGGTGTGATTGTCGGGCACGAACAGGCCGTGGGCGGCCACGTCATGGCTGCCGGTGGCCCGCATGCCCGAGGTGTGCCACACGTCGAGGATTTCCACGTCACCCACCGGAGCCAGGAACACCCGAGGGGCCCGGGGACGATCCTCCGCCACCACAAAGGCCATGACCGCCACCCAGTCGGCGTGGAGAATGCCGGTGGCCCATTGCCAGCGGCCATCCAGGACGTAGCCCCCTTCCACCGGCACCGCTTGGCCGGCGGGGGCCAGTGGGGTGGCCATGCGGATGGAGCTGGCCCCTGCGAATACCGCCTGTTGCACCTCGGGGGTGGCCCGGCGCACGAACCAGTTATGCAGCGTGAGGAAGGACACAGTCCAGGCGGTGGAGGCACAACCGTGGGCCAGGGTGCGGCTCATCTCGCACAGCGAACGAAGGCCCAACCCGTGGCCGCCGCGGCTTTGGGGCATGACCAGTGACCACAGATCTACGGCGTCGCATTCGGCCAGAGTGGCCGCGGGTATGGCCCGTAACCGCTCGGCGTCGGCGGCCCGTTCGGCCAGTCGAGGCACCATGGCCTCGGCCCAATCGATGAGCTGCTCATGGGTCAGGGGGGAGGCGGTCACGTTGGGAGCGTAGACGCAGCCCGTCGGCCGGATCCGCACAACGGGGCCTCGGGCCCGATCCGCTCCTGCCACGGAAAGTGGTCTCTGACGCTTTCGGAACGATTCGACGTCGATTCGCCGCGATTCTTGGCTGGCGCCGCGACCGGGAGCGTGCGGTCGAGCGTGCAGAGCGGTTCCTGGCCGGCTGAGGCAGGCACCGCCTGCGGCCAGCCCGAAGCTGGGACGGTCAGTTCTTGGCCTTGACCAATCGCCAGTCGGCCGAGCCGGGCGCGTAGCGATCCCTGAACTCGGGGTCGTAGGCGTCGGCCAGCTGGCGGGTGGCACCCACTGCGGCGCGGTAGGTGTCGATCAGACGATCCTCGGCTTCATAGTCGAAGGGGTCCTGCAGGCGCATCTCAGTCTCGGACCCCCGCTCGATGGGGTGGTCTTCCAGATCGATGGCGGTGGCGGTGAGCGCGTCCGTCGAGTTGATCAGATCGCGATAGCCAAGGTCGGTCATGATGGCATCAACCGTGGTGCATTGGTGCCAGGTGTGCTCGGCTCCCAGGAACGGCCGGGCGGGGGTGGCCAGCTCGGCGGGCAGGCTCACCACTTCCAGCTCGTGGTCGAGGGCGCCGGCCAACACCTCAATAGTCTGGCGGGCGGTGAGGACCTGCTCGTCGCCCACGTTGTACGTCTTGCCCGCTCCGCCCGGGTTGCCCGCGGCCAAGACCAAGGCGTGGGCCACGTTAGGACCATACCCTGCGGTACGTAGGGTGAGGCCGCCGTCGGCGACGATGACCCGGCGACGCCCGTCCAGGATGCGCCGCACGATCAGCCACTCACGCGGGTTGACCTGACCCGGTCCGTAGATCAACGGGTAACGGAACAACGTGGCGTCGGGATGGGCAGAGAAGACGATGTCTTCGGTGGCCACGATCTTGGCCACCTTGTCGTTCTCGTCGTTGACGGCTCGCTCGGCGCTCTCGCGCACCGGGGTCAACATGCCGGCGGGCCACAACTCGCCGGGGCGGGCGAACCCGCGGTAGGCCGGCACCCCACCCACCGCGATGAACTGCCCGCAACGGCCGCTGAACCAGGGGGCCAGGTCGCGTAGGCGCCCGTACATGGCGTACACCAGGTCAAAGGTGCGTTCACCCAACGCCTCGGCCAGCTCGGCGATACGGAACGGGTTGGTGTGGATGTGTTCGAGATCGTCGGGCAAGGAGTCGACCTCGTGGCGACCGGTATGCAGGATGGTCACGTCGTGACCTCGTTCGAGTAAGCCGTTGACCACGTGGGGTCCGGTCGGCCCTGTTCCTCCGATGACAAGCACGCGCATGGCGGCACCGTAGCGCCTCACCCTCCAGCGTGGGCCAGGTCCCCGGGATGGGTCTGGGTCTGGGTCCGGGCCGCCGCAGGTCGGTCGGTGTGCCGATACGGTCCTTCCACGCAGTGGTTTGACCCGAGGAGCGCGCAATGTCCGAAGTTGGCAGCCTGGCCGGTGTTCGAGTCCTCGATCTGACCCGCGATCTCGGCCGCTTTGCAAGCACCCTGTTGGCCGGGATGGGCGCCGACGTGGTGAAGATCGCCGGTTGGGGCCAGCCCGGCAGGGCCATGGTTCACCCTGCTGCCGCCGCCCGGGGCGGGTTGGCCGACTGGGTCTACGACGGGGCCAAGCGTCGCCTCGACGTCGATCCGGCCCAGGCCGACCAACTCGGGGACCTCCGCCGGTTGGCCGCCAGGGCCGACATCGTCCTCGACGACCTCGCCCCCGGCGAACTGGCTGAGTTGGGGGAGCTGGCCGAGTTGGTGGGGGAGCTCGCCGAGCTCAACCCTGCGCTGGTGCACGTGTCCCTAACCCCCTTCGGGCGGGGCGGGCCCCGCCAGAACTGGCGCAGTAGCGACCTGGTGGCCGGCGCGCTGGGTGGGGTCTGTGCGGTAACTGGCCTGCCCGACGCGCCGCTCAACAGCTGGGGTCGCCAGAACTATCACTTCGGCGGTTTCGTCGCCGCCATCGCCGCTCTGGCCGGCCTGCACGACGCCCGCCAGAGCGGAAGGGGCCGCCACGTTGATGTGTCCTTGCACGAGGTGGTGACCGGCAGCATCGAGAACGTGTTCATGCAGTACTTCTATGTCGACCACCTGGGTGGCCTCCCCGCGCTACCCACTCGCCAAGGCGCCTTGCACTGGCTCGGCGTCTACGACGTGGTCCCCGCCCGCCAGGGCACGCTGATGATCACCCCCACGCCTTCGCCGGCGCCCCTCATCGCCTGGATGTTGGAGGACGGCTTCGAAGAGGCCGAGCGTTACGTCGGGCTGGGGTTGGAGGAGATCCTCGCTCGCCGGACCGAGCTGATGGCCACCCTGCGTCGGTTCGTACAGCGACACGACGCCGGGTTCCTCTTCACCGAAGGCCAGCGTCGTCGCATCGCGTTCGGTGAGGTGCAGTCGGTGCCCCAACTGGTGGCCAACCCCCAGTTCGCTCATCGCCGGTTCTTTCGTCCCATCGAGTGGGAGGGCCCCGAGCTTCCCCTGCCCGCTCGTCCGGCCCAGCTGCACGGCACCCCGCATCCGGGTCCCCGTCCTCCGGCGGGCGCCTCCACCCCGTTACAGGACGTGCTGGCCGCCTGGCCCCCGCGCCCTGGCCTGGCCGATTGCGCCGAGGTGACCCCGGGTCCCGAGCAGGACCCCCAGGATCCGCGGCCGTTGGGCGGGGTACGCATCGCCGATTTCACCTGGGTCCTGGCCGGCCCGTTCTGCACCAGGCTGCTGGGTGATCTCGGTGCCGATGTCATCAAGCTGCAAACCGAAGAACGAGCCACGCTGGTCAACAAACCCGACTATCCGTACTACGCGGTATGGAACAGGTCGAAGCGGTCGGCGTTGTTGGACATGAAACACCCTGACGCTCTGGATGTGGCTCGCCGCTTGGTGCAACGCTGCGATGTGCTGGTGGAGAACTACAGCGCCGGCGTGTTGGCCCGGTGGGGTCTGGACTGGGAAACCCTGCAGGAATGGAACCCGCGGCTCATCTACGTGACCATGTCCGGCTGTGGCCACGACGGGCCTTGGAGCAACGTGTTGAGCTACGCCCCTACCGTGCATGCGCTGTGCGGGCTCACCTATCTCACCAACCCTGCCGATCGTCGCGACGTGGGGTGCGGGTTCTCCCTCAATGACCACGCGGCCGGCTTCATGGCCGCGGTGGAGATCCTGGGGGCCTTGGAGGCGCGCCGCGTCACCGGGAAAGGCCAGCGCATCGACCTGGCCCAGTTGGAGGTGGGGGCATGGCTGGTCTCCACCGCGCTGATCGACCATCTCGCCAACGGCCGCACTACCGAACCCAACGGCAACGCCGACGGGCTCATCGACCATGTGCCCAACGAGATCTATCCCAGCGGTGACGGCCGTTGGCTGGCGGTCAGCGCCACCGACGACGATGAGTGGCAATCCCTGTGTCGAGTCATGGACCGAGCCGACCTGGGCGCCGATCCCAGCCTGGCCGGGGAAACGAGCCGGCAGGCGCAGCGGGCCCGTGTTGACGCGGCGCTGGCCGCCTGGTGCGCCGGTCGGGGCGCAGCAACCGCCATGGAACAGCTGCAGACCGCGGGTGTACCAGCCGGTATGGTGCAGAACGCCGAGGATCTCTACCAGGACCCCCAGCACCGGGCCAGGGGCTTCTGGCGCAGCTTCAAGGAACATCCCCACTTCGGCGAACGTCCCTACGACCGCTTTCCGGCCCTTTGGAGCGACACCGACCTCGAACCATACCGGAGGGCACCCTATTTCGGTGAGCACAACTTCGAGGTCTACGGCGAGCTGGTCGGTCTCAGTGACGAAGAGATCGCGGTGGGCATGGGGGAAGGGCTGTTCCAATAGGTCTGGCTCGCACGGCGGAACGAGAGCGAATCAACTACCGTGCCCGCACGACCGCGTTCCCGCTGGGGACAACGGTGGGCTTGTCGACAGGGGAGAACCATGGACGTTGCACTGGAGTACTTGGCCGGGGGGTACGGTCTGGTGGAGGGGCCGCGGACCGACGCCGACAATCGGCTCTACTTCACTGACATTCCCGGCAAGGCGGTCTATCGACGCTCGCCCGACGGCACCATTGAGACCCTGGTCACCGGGCGTCACAGCATCGGCGGGTTGGTGCTGCACGCCGAGGGTGGCTTCGTCATGTCCGGGCCCACGGTGGCCCATTGGCGTGACGGCGAGGTGCGGGTTTTGCTGCAGGTGGATGGGGTGCGGGCCTTCAACGACATCCACGCAGATGCTCAGGGTCGCATCTACGCCGGTTCCATCCGCAGCGACCTGGAAGATCTCAAGGGACCGAAGGTGCCGGGGGAGTGCTACCGCATCAACCTCGACGGCTCGGTCGAGGAGCTCTACGGGGGCATCGAGGTAACCAACGGCATTGGCTTCTCGCCCGATGGCTCGGTGCTTTACCACGTCGATTCCACCTCGAAGGGGGTGTGGGCCCATGACATGGCCGCCGATGGGTCGGTCTCCAACCGCAGACATCTGGGCCGAGCTTCCTTCGAGCGGGGCATACCTGACGGAATGTGCGTGGATAGCGAGGGAAATTTGTGGGTCGCCCATGTGGGGGGCCGGCGAGTGGTGAAGCTTTCCCCTCAGGGCGAGGAGCTCGACACCATCGCGGTGCCGGCCAAATGGGTCACCAGCGTGGCCTTCGGCGGGCCCGACTGGGGCGATATGTACCTGGTCACCGCCGATGATCTGGAGGTGCCCGAGCGCAAGGGGGGCATCTACAAGTGCCGCCCCGGCGTGACTGGCGTGCCCACCCCTCTGGCCAGGGTGTGAGACACGCCAGCCCTCAGACCGCCACCCCTCAGACCGCCCCCCTTCAGACCGCCACCCCTCAGACCATCGGGTCCCCGGACTCCAAGCCGAACAGGAGCCGGCCGGCCGGACGATAGATTTTCGGATGCACCATGCGGTGCTGGGCTCCGGTCAGCATGTCTCGCATGGCTCGCTCCAAGGGGTTGCCCCGGTAGATGGCCGAGCCGGCGGCGGTGTCGTACATCGACTCAATGACCTCTTTGGCCACCTGGTGGATCCACGTCATCATCGTGCGATACATGGCCCGCGAGCGGGTGGAGATTTGCGTGCCGGCCTGCATCTGGTCCCACAGTTGCCCCACGGTGTCGTAGGTGAAGGCCCTGGCCGCGCCCAGCTTGGCTTCGGCGATGGCCAGCGCTTCCTGGGCGGCGGGGTCATCTTGCAGGGTGCGGCCCGCCCCGGCGCGAGAGGCGCCGGGGTAGAGGTCCTTGTCAGCGGCGAGATCCACCAGCGCGTCGATTGCTGCCCTGGCAATACCGAGGGGTACGCCGCAGTGGGGCACCAGGAACAGCGGCGGGTAGCGGTACAGCGGTTCGCTCAGCCGCATGCGCCCGGCCGGGTCCCAGCTGTTCTCCTCGGCCACGAAGAGGTCTTCGATGGCGTAATCGTTGCTGCCCGTGCCCCACAGCCCGGTGGTGTGCCAGGTGTCGATGATGGTGCACTCCGAGGGGGTGAACATCATCGAACGCATTTGAGGGCGGCCGCTTTTGGTGCGCACCAACTCGTCGCCGTCGTACACCAAACAGCCGGCGATCATCACGGTGGCGTGGCCGCTGCCACTGCCGAAACGGAACTGGCCGGACGCCCGGTAGCCGCCAGGCACCACCTGGGCCCGTCCGGTAGGGGCGAGCTGGCCGGCCAGGCAGGCGTTGTGGGGGGCGAACCAGCGCCGGGCCACCTCGGGCTCGAGGAAACCGGCCACGTAGCTGCCGGCCGAGGCAATCATGGAGCACCAGCCGACTGAGCCGTCGAGCCGGGAGAGCTCCTCGACCACCCGCACCTGGGTGAGCGGATCGAAGGCCGGGCCACCCAGCTCCTGGGGTACGGCGGCCCGCAGGATCCCGATGTCGGCCATGGCCTCCACCACCGGGCGGGGTAGACGCCGTTCGGTGTCCATCTGGTCGCGGTGCGCCGCCACCAGCGGGCCGAGGGCGGTGGCCGCCGCCACCGGATCGGCGGGAAAGGACCTAACGCCGGTCCCGCCCGCAGCGGTGGTAGACGAAACAGACGAATCGGGTGCGTCGGTGGTCAGGGTCATCAGGCCACGCCGGTGCCGGTGGTGTCCCGGCCGGAGCGGACCATGGCGCCGGGACGGGCCGCCGTCATGGTGCCGTGATCGACGATCTCTACGCCGTTGACAAGCACATGGGAGAACCCGTCGGCCTCCCCGTAGAGACGCCAGGCGCCGCCAGGCAGATCGTGGCGGGCGTAAACCGGCTTGGCTTCCACGGTG
>JANPEN010000395.1:0-5877 GCA_031422955.1 Acidimicrobiia bacterium | reverse complement strand
TGACGAACGCGGCCACCGACCAGAGCGGCTGCAAGAACGCCGTGTTCGTCATCAGCATGGTGGCCAGCTCCTCAGCCCCTGTGTGACCTATGTGGCGGCCCGGTCGAACTCGACCGGGCCGCCGCCCCATTCCCGAAGCAGGCGGGCGTGGGCAGCGCTGGGACGCACGACGGGAGGGTCGTGCGCACCTGCGGTGCCCACCCTCAAGACCGCTCAGACATGAATCAGAACAGGCTTGACATGATGCGAATGCAGCGATGGAGAGTGCGGGCCAGACGGGCATTGATCGTCGTGTCCGCATTTTGCGTGGCGATAGTCGGCCTGGCCGGCTATCTGGTGACCGAAGCGATGGGCGCGGGTCCGCCACCGTCTATCACCATCACCTATCCCACCCACACCGGGGCGTACCGCGCCGCCACGTGGACCAGCTCGATTTCCGGCACCGCCGTAGATCCCGACGGGGTGCTCAGCGTGAGGGTGGCGTTGTTGCAGCACGCCACCGGGCGGTACTGGACCGGCAGCGGCTTCACCGCCACCGCCATCACCTTCAACGAGGCGATCGGCACCACCGGCTGGCAGTACCCGATCTCGGCGGCGCTGCCCGACGGGCAGTACACCGCCTCGGTGCAAGCCTCTGATGGGACCGGGTTCACCACCGCAACGGCGGATCTGGCCCGGGCCACCTTCGTGCTCGACAACTCCGTTCCCGGCGCCCCCACCCTCACCGGCTCCCCACCGGCCACCACCCGGAACACCGCGGCCACGTTTACCTTCAGCTCGAGTGACCGCACGGTTGCCTTCAGTTGCCGGATCGACGGCGGGCCCCTGGCCAGCTGTGACGGCACCCCCCGAGACGGCGTTGGCACTATCACCTACGCCGATCTCAGCATTGCCCGGCACTGCTTCGCGGTCCTCGCCACCGACCCAGCCGGCAACGTGAGCTCCGCCCGGCTGTACTGCTGGGCCATCACGCCCTCGCCGGCCTCGATCGTGGTCTTCGGCGGCTCGCCGCAGGACACCTTCCTCGACGCTGCGTACGCCACGCCGTTGCAGGCCCGGGTGGCCGACGCCAACGGTAACGCCCAGATCGGTCTGACCGTCACCTTCAGCGCACCGAGCGCCGGACCGTCTGGACGCTTCAACGGACCGGGGTGTTTGAACACGCTGACGTGCGCGGTGCGCACCGGTGCCGGCGGGGTGGCAACTGCGCCCACCTTCACGGCCAACAGCACGGCCGGTGCCTTCTCGGTCAACGCCACGGTGGTGCCCCTGACCACACCGGCGGTGTTCTCCCTCACCAACGCGGCGAGGTTCCACATCAGCGGGGACCTGGCCCAGCCCTTGTACCCGGGAACCGGTAGGCCACTGGAGCTGAGCTTCACCAACCCCAACCCCACGCCCATCACCATTGCTTCAGGTGCTGTGGGCATCACGATCACGGTGACCGGTCCGTAGGGCACCGCCTGCACGGCGTCGCCGAACTTCGCGGTGGCCAAGACCCTTACGGCGGCGGTCACCATCCCGGCCAACACCTTGTCGGCCATGAGCCTGACCGACCTCGGGGTTTCCCCATCCGCCTGGCCTTCTATCGTGATGGTCGAGACGGGCACCAACCAAGACAGCTGCAAGAACGCAACCCTCAAGCTCATCTACACAGCAGGTGCGACCGGATGAAACGTCGACGGATCCTCAGCCTCTGGGTCGCCGCCGCGGCACTCACCACCGCATCGGCCATCCCGGTAGGCGCCTATTTCCAAGCCGATCAGGCGTCACAAACAGGTTTCGCTCCAGCGGGCACCATGCGGACCGTCGTGCTCGAGGCACTCACCGTGGAGACACCCGCCACTGCGCTCCAGCCCGGTTCCACTGGTGAAGTAGTGCTCAAGGTCAACAACCCCAACGCCTTCACCGTGAAACTCGTCAGCGTCACCAGCACCGGGGCGCCGACCGTGGTCGGTTCCGCCGGCTGCACCCCAGCCAACGCCGGGGTCGCGTTCATCGACCAGGCCGGTCTTGCTCTGCCCATCAGCCCGGGCATCCAGCTGCTCCGCATCCCCGGCGCAGCCTCGATGTCCATAGCGTCCGACGACACCTGCCAAGGCGCCTCGTTCGCACTCCCCGTCACGATCAGGGTGGAGACGCCGTCATGAGCTTCTACGATTCCCTTTCGCCCGCCGCAGGCAACGCGGCCGGCTCATCGGCCAGCTCGACCGGACCCAGCCGCTTCAGTGGCCGTGTTCGAGCGATCGGCATGATGCTGCTGGGAGGCATGAGCCTGGTGCTGCTGCAAGCTGGTTTCGTGCTGGCCTTTTTCGACAGCAACGACCAAGCCAACCCGGCCGGCGCCAGTGCCGCGGTGCTGTCACCTCCGGTTTCGGCCAGCGTCTCGGTGCTCGGTTCCGGTGCCTTGCAGATCTCCTGGGTGCCAGCCGTCAGCCAGCTCGCCGGGGCTCAGTACCAAGTGGTACGGACCAGCGGAGCGGGCAGCCCGGTGACGGTATGTACGGAGAGTGCGCCCGTCACTTCCTGCACCGACAGTGGCCTGCTGCCGGGTACCGCCTACGACTACAACGTCCGTGCCGTGCTGCACCTGTGGCGCTCCCCGGTGGTCACCACCAACGGGACGACTGCCATCCCGACGCTTTCCATCTCGTTGAGCTCGGCCAGCACGGTTGCGGGCACGGCGCTCAACGTGGATGCCGTCACCGCCCAGGTGGGCGGGTTGACCGACACCACCTTCGGCGGCCTGCGGACCATGATCTGGTCCGGCCTCGCCTCCAGCCCCAGCGCCAGCAGCACGCCGATCTACCCGAGCAGCAGCCTCACGTTCGTGAACGGCGTGGCCGCTCCGGGCGCCGGCTTCACGCCCTCCGGGGTCACGCCCTACGCCGCCGGTGCGGCCACCTTGGTGGCCACCGACGCGGTCTCCGCAGCCATCACCGGGTCGGTGAACCTCACGGTCACCAACGCGGCGGCCGCCGCCCTGGCTTTCGCCACCCAGCCATCGAATGGCCTCGCGGGCGAAGCCCTCGGCACCCAGCCCACCGTTGTCGTGCAGGATGCCTACGGCAACCTGGTGGTGGACAACATCGACCTGGTGCAGTTGACGCTGAGCAGCGGGACCTTCTCCTCCGGGCTGTCCACCGCGGCGACCAACGCGGTGGGTGGGCTGGCGAGCTTCAGCGGGTTGCAGGTGAACCTCACCGGCTCCTACACGTTGCTGGCCACCGCCCCGACCTTGCTCAACGCAACGAGCAGTTCCTTCACCATCAGCCCCGGTACCGGTTCCAGCCTGCAGTTCGTGCAGCAGCCGGCGGCGCTGACAGTGGCCGGGGTTTCCATGAGCCCGGGCCCGTCGGTGCGCATCCTCGACCAGTTCGGCAACCTGACGACCCGCACCAGCACGGTCACCCTCTCGGTATCGACCAACCCGTGTGTTGGAGTTCCGGGCCTGTCCGGCGACAGTGTCGCTGCGGTCAACGGGCTGGCCACCTTCACGGCCCTGCAGCTCACCAAGAGCTGTGCCGGCTACAAGTTGCAGGCGACGGACGGTGTGGCCACGCTCGACAGCACCGGCTTCGCCATCGATCCGGCGGCGGCTTCGAAGCTGGCCTTCGTGACCACCACCTTCAGCGGACCCAACTCGGCCACCGCCAACCTGGGCCCCATCACCGTGCAGCAACGTGACCAGTTCGATAACCCCGTCAACGCCAGCGGGGCGGGGACCACGGTGTCGCTCAGCCAGACCGCGGGGACCGGCACCGGGGTGTTCGCCACCACGTTGCTGGGAACCACGCTCAGCCCGGCTCAGGTCACCATCCCGGCCGCGAGTTCCACGGTCTCCTTCTTCCTCGCCAGCAACGAGCCAGGTGCCAAGACCATCACGGCCAGCGGCCCTCTGGGGTTCGATTCGGCGAGCCTGAACGGTGACATCATCGCTGCCGGACTCGAGCTCACTCCCCTTGCCTATGTGGTGGGTCCCGGCTCGACCGGAGCTCCCACTGTGACCTGCACGGCGATCGGCCCCAACCGGACCTGCAATGTCACCGGTCTCGGCAACGGCGGCCTGGTGGTGTTCAGCGTGCGATTCGCCACGGGAAGCGGACCGTTCTCCTACAGCGCCTCCGCCTCCACCATTACCGGCACCGGGCCCATCCCAGGCACCACCACGATTCCTGGTGGGGCCTCGACGAGCAGCACGGGCCTGGCCGCCAGCCACAGCGTTGCCCCGGCCACCACGACCGTGCACTTCGCCCAGGGCGGGTACACGATGACGGTGATCGTCTCCAACTAACTCCCGCTCAGCCTCAATACCCGCTCAGCCGCACAACCCGCTCAGCCACACAACCCGCTCAGCGATAACAGCTCGCCGGTGACCGGTCGATTCGACCTGGCGCCGGCGAGTTGTCGCGTGCACGGGGGATCACGGGCGTCGGCGTGAGAGGCTGGCGCCATGAGCTGGCAGTTCGAAACCGATCCGGAGTTCCAGGCCGAGTTGGATTGGGTGGCAGATTTCGTGGAGGCGGAGTTGGCGCCGCTCGACCATGTCATCGAAAGCCCCTATGACCTGCGTGACCCCGTCCGCCGGGCGCTCATCCCGCCGTTGCAGCAGCAGGTGCGGGAGCGGGGCCTGTGGGGGTGCCATCTGGGGCCGAACCTGGGCGGGCCCGGTTACGGGCAGGTCAAGCTGGGGTTGCTGAACGAGATCCTGGGCACCGCCAAGTGCGCGCCCACCGTGTTCGGTTGCCAGGCACCGGATTCGGGCAACAGCGAGATCCTGGCCCATTACGGCACCGCCGAGCAGAAGCAACGGTTCCTGGAACCGCTGTTGCGCAACGAGATGGTGTCGTGTTTCTCAATGACGGAGCCGCAGGGCGGGGCGGACCCGAAGGTGTTCAATTGCCGGGCGGAGCCCGACGGGGACGAGTGGGTCATTAACGGGGAGAAGTGGTTCTCCTCCAACGCTCGCTATGCGGATTTCTTCATCACCATGGTGGTGACCGATCCGGATAACCCGCCCTACCAGCGTATGTCCATGTTTCTGGTGCCGGCCAACACGCCAGGGATCACCATCAAACGCAACGTTGCCCTGGGCTATCAGGCGGACCGGGAAGGCAGCCACGCCTACCTGGCATACCAAGACGTACGGGTGCCGGCGGAAAACATGCTGGGCGACCGCGGCGGTGCTTTCATCGTGGCCCAGACCCGGTTGGGCGGGGGGCGCATCCACCACGCCATGCGCACGGTGGGTCAGGTCCGCAAGGCGTTCGACATGCTCTGCGAGCGGGCGGTGAGCCGTCATACGCAGGGCGAGATGCTGGGTCGCAAGCAGATGGTGCAGGACATGGTGGCCCAGTCCTGGATCGACATCGAATGCTTCAGGTTGTTGGTGTTGCAGACCGCCTGGAAGATCGACCGGTACCAAGACTACAAACGGGTTCGGAAAGATATAGCGGCGGTCAAGGCGCTCATGCCCAAGGTGTTCCACGATGTGGCGTCTCGGGCGTTGCAGATCCACGGCAGCTTGGGGGTGTCCAACGAGATGCCGTTCGCGGCGATGGTCATCGAGTCCTTCCACATGGGCCTGGCCGACGGACCGACCGAGGTTCACAAGGCCACCCTGGCTCGTCTGGCCCTGTCGGAATACACCCCGGCACCAGGCCTGTTCCCCACCCAGCACGGGCTGACCCTGCGGGACCAGGCACGCGAGCGTTTTGCCGAGTTGCTCGAGGCGCAGGTGCTGGACCAGGCCTGACCGGGACGTCGCTCCCGGGAAGCCGGCCCGCCGTCAGACGGAAACGAGGCTGCGGATGAGGTCGCAGATCTCCAGGGTGGTGCCTTCGCCGGGCATCGGGTAGGCCATCTTGTTGATGGTGA
>JANPEN010000394.1:0-4842 GCA_031422955.1 Acidimicrobiia bacterium | reverse complement strand
CTTGCCTTGCTTGAACTCGCCCCCCACTGCCCGTTGCGGCAACATCTTCGGAGGCTGATTGGCGCGACCATCGACGAGGGTGTCAGCCAGGGCCGTTTCAACGTGAGGACAGACGAAGAGACCACCGATGCGGCGCTGGGGGTGGCCCTCGAGGCTATTCGCGCCTGTGGTCGTGACCCCCTGGAGCGGGCCAGCCCGCCCCGCTTTGCCCGCCTTTTGCTGGGTCTGCTCGGCGTCGAGGAGCACGAGGCTGACCGTGTCGTGGCCGGCGCGGTGGAACTCGGCGTCACTCAGGGAGTGGGGTCCGACACGGGGCCAGGGGCGGGCTCGGCATCGCTGGGGTTGAGTTCCTCCAGCTCGCGTTGGGCGGTCTCGGGGTAGCGGGTCATGACCAGCACCGCCACCAGGATCGGGCCGATGGCCACGATGCCGATGGCCGGGCCGAAGGCATCGAGGCGCTCCGACAGGCGGCCGACGGTGAGCAGACCGACCACGCTGCCCATCACCGCGCACAGGGTGATAATCCCGTTGGCGCGACCCCGCAGACGGGTCGGGAATAGCTCGGGCCCGTAGATGACCAGGGTGGGTACCACGAGCCCACCGAAGAGGGTGCCGGCCACAGCCCCAACCCACAAGGCCGGCCCGGCGAAGGCGAAACTGACCCAAATGCCGATGGCCGCGCCGACCAGGCCCAGCGCGCCAATGGCCCGACGGCCGTGGACGTCGGCCAGGCGGCCACCGAAGAACACCGCGATACCGGCTGGGGTGGCGGTGAGCAAGGTGAACACGGTGATCCCGCTGGCGCTAAAGCCGCGTTCGCTGCGCAGGTACTCGTTCTGCAGCTGGGAAGCGGGGGCGGCGAACACCGTGGTCAAGGCAGCCGAAGCAGCCAGCAGGGCCAGCCGGCCTCGATGGGCACCGAGCCGGATGCGCCGCACGTCGTGACGGTGGGCGAGGAACCGGCGGCTCTCCTCCAGACCGTGACCGGCCCGCCAAGCCAGCGGGGCGAACAGCACCGCGCCGCCGAAGAGCAGCCGCCAGGCCCGCACGTTGTAGTCCGCGATGGGTAACAACCACACCACCGCGCCCGAGCCGAGCCCGGCGCACATGGCCGACAAGCTGATGGCGTAGGCCCGGGCCCCAGCCGGCATTTCCTCGGCCAGGATCACCGCCCGCACCACGTCGGCGCCGGTAGTCAGGCCCCTGGCCACCACCTGAATGGCGGCGAAGCTGAATAAACCGGTGGCCAACCCGGTAACCGAGCTGGCCACGCACGCGCCGACCAGGCTGAAGATCAGCGTGCGGCGCCGCCCCAACCGATCCGCGGCCACGGTGGCCACCAGCACCACCAAGATGCCCAGCCGGGTGGCGGCTTGGGCGCTGCCCTGGGCGGCGGGCCCGGCGCTGAACTCGCGGCCGGCGAAGGTGGTCAGCTGGGACAGCAGGGTGCCGATGTAGCCGCTGCAGATGGCCAGCACGGTCAGGCGGGCTAAGGCGTTGATCTGGTGGGGATCGAGGCGTTGGGGTGGGGCCCACCAGGGCTGACCGGCCCGGTGGCCGCGCCGGCGTAGCTCGAAGGCGAACACCGGGCGAACCAGGCGCCCCCAGTAGGGCACGGTCAGCTCGTAGCGGATGTCTTCGGTCACCCGACTTTGCTGGCCTCCGGGCAGCGCCTCGATGTGCAGGTTGCGTTGGTAGTCCGTGCAGGGGCCTTCGAGCGCCTCGAAGTGCAGGTGACGCCGAGGCTGGTCGTGGGGACCGGGCTCGTCTGGCACCGGGCGCTCGCGCACCAGGCCGTTGCGAGGCTGACACAACAAGTTCAGCGCGGCCGGGGCGACGGTATGGGTGCGGGTGAACTGGGGCATCGAGGACAACGCGGGCCAGGAAGCTCCCCGCCCCTTGACACAATGCCGGGAAGCAGGCGCCGCAGCGAGCATACTTTCGAGCGATGACCGCCATTGTCGTTCGACCCGGAGCGGCGCTGAGCGGCTCGGTGACGGTAGGCGGGGCCAAGAACAGCGTGCTCAAGGTCCTGGCCGCCACCGTGCTGGCGCCTGGGCGTTACCACCTGCACAATGTGCCCGACATCGCCGATGTGACCTGGATGAGTGAGCTGCTGGTGGCCATGGGCATGCGTACCAGCCGCCCTGCCCCCGGCCAGCTGGTGGTGGACAGCCCGCTCGACATCCTGCCAGAGGCCCCCTACGAGCTGGTCGAGAAGATGCGGGCCTCCATTGTGGTGTTGGGCCCGCTGGTGGCCCGCTTCGGCAGGGCCAGGGTGTCCCTGCCGGGGGGTGACGACTTCGGTTCCCGTCCCATCGACATGCACCTCAACGCCCTAGCGGCGCTCGGTGCCTCCATTGAGGTGGCCCACGGCTTCGTGGAAGCGCGGGCCGGCCGGCTGCGGGGCGCCCACATCGTGTTGGATTTCCCCAGCGTCGGGGCCACCGAGAACGCCCTGATGGCGGCAGTATTGGCCGAAGGCACCAGCGTCATCGACAACGCGGCCAGGGAACCCGAGATCATCGATCTGGTCGCCTTCCTCAAGCGCATGGGAGCCAAGATTGGAGGCGCGGGTAGTTCCTCCTTGGAGATCGAGGGCGTGGCGGACCTGCAGGCGGCGCACCACTCCCTCATCCCCGATCGCATCGAGGCGGCCACCTTCCTGGCTGCGGTGGGGGTGGCCGGAGGCGAGATCACCCTGGTCGGGGCCCGCCACGACCACATGGAGATGCTCATCCACAAGCTGGGCCAGATGGGCATGGCAATCACCGTCTGCTCGGAAGGTCTGCGGGTGAGTGCCCCCCGACGGCTCACTGCGGTGGACGTGTCCACCTTGCCCTACCCGGGTTTGGCCACGGACTTCAAGCCCTTGCTGGTGGCTATGTTGACGGTGGCCGAGGGTGTCTCCATCGTCACCGAAAACATCTTCTCGGGCCGTTTCCGCTATGTCGACGAGTTGGTGCGCATGGGCGCAGATCTGCGCACCGACGGCCACCATGCGGTGGTCCGAGGCAAGGAATGGCTGTCGGGGGCTCCGGTGCGGGCCCATGACATCCGAGCCGGGGCAGCGGTGGTGGTGGCGGGCCTGCGGGCCCAGGGCGAGACGCTGGTGTCCGACGCCCACCACATCGACCGTGGCTACGAGCGCTTCGTCGACAAGCTCAGCGGCCTCGGCGCCGACATCGAACGGAAAGATGACGGCCTCAACTAGGGGCTGGGGTCGACCCCGGATTCAGGCTCGCCGTTATCAGATCTGGAGGCCAAGGCGGCCTTGGCTCTCCGGTTGGCGATGAACAGCACGGCCGCTACCACCACCAAGGGCACCGCTACCAGCCCGATCTCATCCCACCCGCTCTGATGGCCGACCAGCAGGCCGTAGGCGTGGCCAGGTTCCCGCGCCGGACCAGGCGCGAAGGCGATTGACCCTGGCGGAGCGAGCGCAGCGGAAGCTGCGAACGAAGCGAAGGAGGAGATGACCATGGCCGCCAGTGTGGGCCATCGTCGTGGCCTTCGGCGGTCATGGTGATGGCGTCTGGCGGCTAGGGCAACGGTCGGGTCATTTCTGGGTCACCTCACCGGGTAACATCCCAAGCACTCGGCAAGAGAAGGAACCATGCTGCGCGCCAAGGTCGAAGAGGTCATCGAGGTGGTCCGGCCCATCATCCAGGCCGACAGCGGCGATGTCGTGCTCCACGACGTCGACGAGGAGACCGGCGTGGTCACGGTGGAACTGACTGGGGCCTGCGTCACCTGCCCTGCCTCCAGTCAGACCCTCAAGGCCGGTTTGGAGCGGATCATGAAAGATCGCGTGCCTGGTGTCACCGAGGTCATCAACGTGGGCGAGGTGCTCGACACCTCAGCCATGACCAGAGACGCACACACCCCGACCCGCACGACCAGCCCGGTGGGTGCCTCCGTCACGCCCGCCAGCGCGGTCCGCGAGACCCCGGTCTCGCTCTAGGGCTGGAGCAGAACGTGCGCAATGCCTCCCCCGAAGAGTTGATCGAACGCGCCTGCGCGGGCCAGCGGGGCCCGCTCGCCCGGCTGTTGTCGCTGGTCGAGCGGGGCGGTGAGAGCGCCCGAGCCGTTGGTCGGCTCAGCTTCCCCCTGGCCGGGGGGGCTCACACCGTTGGCATCACCGGCGCGCCCGGCGCGGGTAAGTCCACCCTCACCAACGCCATCATCACCCACATGCGCCGGCTGGAACTGGAAGCGGCGGTGCTCTGCATCGACCCCAGCTCGCCCTTCACCGGCGGTGCCATCCTCGGTGATCGGGTGCGCATGGGGGACCACGTGCTCGACCCCAAGGTGTTCATCCGTTCCATGGCCACCAGGGGCCAGCTCGGCGGCCTGGCCCTGGCCACCCCCGCCGCGGTCCGGGTGCTCGATGCGGTCGGCTTCGATTGGGTGTTGATCGAGACCGTGGGGGTGGGCCAGGTCGAGGTGCAGATCGCCGGGGCGGCCGATACCACCGTCGTGGTGGTCAACCCGGGGTGGGGTGATTCGGTGCAGGCCAACAAGGCCGGCCTGATGGAGATCGCCGACATTTTCGTCATCAACAAGGCCGACCGAGCCGGGGTGAACGACACCCGCCGGGACCTGGAACAGATGCTGGAGCTGTCGCAGCTGGGGGAATGGCACCCGCCCATCGTGGCCACCGTGGCCCATCGAGGCGAGGGCACCGAGGAGCTGTGGCAGGTGATCGGAGAGCATCGTGACTACCTGCACCGCTCCGGCGAGGGAGCCCGCCGCAGGGAACGCCGGGCCGATGACGAACTGCGGGCCATCCTGGTGGAAGGCGTGTTGGAACGAGCCGACCAGCGCTGGCGAGGCGCTGAC
>JANPEN010000393.1:0-1894 GCA_031422955.1 Acidimicrobiia bacterium | reverse complement strand
CTTTGCGGGGGCCAACATCTCCATGTTCGGCGCCTACATCTGCTGGTGGCTTTCCACCAGTATCGGCGTTCCGATCTGGGGCGCCATCGCCATCGCCATGGTGGTCATGGCCGCCATGGGAGCCGGAATCGAACGGGTGCTCATCCGGCCCTTCGATCCCTCCGACCACCTTCCGGTCGTCCTGATCACCTTCGGTCTGGCCGCTATCTTGGAGGCCTTCGCCGGCGGCATCTGGGGTCTGGAGTTCCACAAGTTCCCCAGCCCCTTCCCGGCCGATCCCAAGGACCGTTTCACCATTGCTGGAGCCTTCCTGCGCTGGGAGACGGTCGGCACCCTGGGGGCCATGATTGTCATGTTGGTGTTCTTGTTCCTGCTGTTGAACAAGACCAAGGTGGGACTATCCTTCCGTGCCGTTTCCTCCAATGTGGAGTCTGCTCGCCTGGTCGGGGTGCGCACCGGGCGCACCTTGCAGTTCGGCTGGGCCCTCGCCTCGGCGTTGGGTGTGCTGGGCGCCACCTTGGTGGCCAAGCAGACCAACCTGGAACCAGCGTTCATGGCCAAGTTGACCATTTTCGCCTTTGCTGCGGCCACCCTTGGCGGTCTGGACAGCATCGGGGGCTCGGTGATCGGGGCCTTCATCGTCGCGGTGGTGCAGAGCATGATCACCGGATACGGACAAGAGGTGGCGGGGCTGGGCTGGTTGAAGTCCAACTTCGCCCTGGTGTTGGCCTTCGTGTTGATCCTGGTGGTGTTGTTGTTCAAGCCGGCAGGGCTCTACGGAACGAGGAGGATCGAGCGAGTATGAGTTCGACAGGAACATCCGACTCCAAAGGTGGAGCCCTGATCACGTTTGCGGAAGGCTCCCGCCAACATCGTCTGTATCAGTCTGGGGCGTGGTTGAGCCTGGCGGCAGTCATTATTGTGCTGCCCTATATTCTGCCCAGCTTCCGCATCGCTCAGTTCGCTCAGGCGATGGGTTGGGGTGTGGCCATCCTCGGCATGAACATGGCCATTGGCTGGTCGGGTTTGCTTTCCCTCGGCCATATCGCCTTCACCGGCCTCGGTGCGTATACCACCGCCATTCTCATCAACGAGAATGACTGGGACTTCTGGATGACGCTGCCAGTCGTGTTCGTGGTGTGCTTCATCTTCGGGGCCTTGGTTGGCTTGCCCGCGTTGAAGATCCGTGGCCTCTATCTGGCCTTGGTGACCTTGTCGTTGGCATACACCTTCCCAATCTTGCTGAAGATTGAGGGCGGCGGGATCGCTCGACGGACCGGCGGTGACAACGGTAGAACGCTCGACGAGATCTTGAGGCCGACCGGCTGGATGCGGTCCCTCCTGTTCGTAGAGGGGTCCGATCAGCCGACTCAGGTCAACATCTACAAGTACTTCTCGATGTTGATCGTGAGCCTGTTGTGCTTCCTGATCATCCGTAACGTCATGCGCGCCCGACCTGGCCGGGCCATGTTGGCCGTGCGCGACAACCAGATCGGTGCCGCCGTCAGCGGTGTCAACCTGAACAAGCAAAAGGTGCTCACTTTCGCCCTCAGCGCCTCCATCGCCGGCATTGGTGGCTCGATCGTGGCCGCCTCGCTGGATTCGGTCGGTCCGACCGTGTTCGAGTTCAACTACGCCATCTTGACCCTGATGGGCTTGGTGCTGGCTGGCGTGGGCACGTTGCACGGCTGCTGGTTGGGTGGCCTGGTGGTTGTGTTCCTGCAGGACTACGCCCCCCGTATGGTGGGCTGGGTGCCCTTCTACGACCTCGACGTGGTCTACGCCAGGGCCATCTTCGGGCTGATCTTGGTGCTGGTGGCCTTCTTCATGCCTGGTGGCGTGGTATCGGTGGGCCGCAAGGTCAGGAGCAAGGTCCTTCGGGTAATCCCCAAGA
>JANPEN010000392.1:0-7113 GCA_031422955.1 Acidimicrobiia bacterium | reverse complement strand
GCGTAGCCAACGCTCGGGCGGGTAGGTGCGTTGGCCAGTTGCGTTCCGCTGACTGAGCAGTCAGGTCCGGCTCGGATCGGCATCACTCGGTTCAGACCGGCATCATTCGGTTCAGACCGGCATCGTTCGGATCGGCCGGGGTCTGCTCATGCCGCCGGCCGGTTGATTCCACTCGACGAGGGAGTTGATTGGGCGCTTCATTGGCCCAGAAGTCGGCGAAATCGTCTCCATCGGACCGCTCATCGCCCAGAAATCCCTTCGCTCGCAGCTGCTTGGACACCAACCGCCCGGTTCCTGCCACACCCGATCAACGGCTTCCAGCCCAGAAAATCGGGCCGAAACCGACCAAAATCAGCAGTTTTCCCCGAAAATCTGCCAAATCGTGCGCTTTGTCCGTGCTACCGAGTAGATTTTTCCCCGAAAAGGGGCTTTCGCGGCCCTAGTATCCCCCCGTTTCGTCTCCCGATGCTTCAGGATTTCACCTGTTTGGTCGATGAACTAGACGGAGACCCATAGAGGAGACCAGATGAACCGTACTCAGCTGATCGAGAAAATCACCGAGCACACCGGCGTCGAGAAGAAAGCTGTTGCCAACGTGCTGTCCGGATTGGGCGACGTTGTCCTCGCATCCGTGGCCAAGGGTGACTCGGTTCTGCTTCCGGGAATCGCCAAGTTCACCAAGGTGAAGCGCAAGGCTCGCATCGGCCGTAACCCGGCCACCGGTGCGGCGGTGAAGATCCCGGCCAAGACCGTTGCCAAGGTGACGGCACTGAAGCTGTACAAGGAGACGGTGCTCGGTAGCGCGGTGGCACCGAAGCTGCAGAAGGCTCCGGCCGCCCCCAAGGTGGCCGCCAAGCCGGCCCGCACCCCTCGCGCTGCCGCCGCCAAGCCCGTTGCCGCCAGGACCACTGCGGCCAAAGCACCGGCTCGGGCCGCTGCCGCCAGGACTACTGCGGCCAAAGCACCGGCTCGGGCGGCTGCCGCCAGGAGAGCCGCTCCCAAGGCGGCCGCAGCCAAACCGGCCCGCGCCACCAAGGCCGCGACCAAGCCGGCGGCGGCGAGGACCACTACTCGCAGCACCACTAAAGCTGCGGCCGAGCCCGTGGTGAAGGCCACCACCAAGGCCACCACCAAGAGGGTGGCGACCAAGGCTCCGGCCCGTCCCCGGGCGGTCAAGAAGGCCTGACCGTCTCGGTCACCAACGTCTCTGCGTTGATGGGGTCTGTCTCGACAGGCCCCATCAACCGTTTTCCGGCGGGTTCACCGTGCTCTAGTTCGGGGGTTCCACCCCGAACTAGCATGATTTGTCGTCATGGATCCCGCCACCCTCGGCTTCGTGCTGCCTCCTGAGTGGGTGCTGCACGCCCGCACCTGGATGAGCTGGATTCCCGATGGGTATCTGCGTGAGGGGGGCGGCGCCCAGCGGGCGTGGGGGTCAGTGGCCAGCGCGATCGCCGAGTTCGAACCGGTGACCGTGCTGGCGCCGTTTGTCTACGTCGATGAGGCCCGCACCGCCTGCGGACCACGGGTGCACATCGTGGGTTGTGCGCTCAACGACGGCTGGTTCCGCGACAACGGGCCGACCTTTCTACTCGACGGCTACGGGCGGCTCGGTGCCGCGCTCTGGGCCTTTAACGCCTGGGGCGGCCGTTTCCCTGGCGCCGAGGTGGACCGGGCGGCCGGCCGCTTTGCGGCGGACCGGGCCGGCGCCTTGCCATTTTGTTCAACGCTGGTCAACGAAGGCGGGGCCATCGCCACCGACGGGGCCGGCACGGTGATCGTCACCGAGACGGTGCAGGCCAACCCCAACCGCAATCCCGGTTGGGAACCAGCGGCCATCGAACACGAACTTCGCCGCATGCTCGGTGTTTCCACGGTGATCTGGCTGGCTGCCGGCCTTCACGGTGATACCGGGCCATTCGGCACTGATGGCCACGTTGACACCCTGGCCGCCTTCGTGGCTCCCGGCACGGTGGTCGTGCATCACCAACCCGACCCCGACCACGCCGACTACGCCGTCACCGCCGATAACGCGCAGCGGTTACGGTCCGCCCGCGACCACGGCGGTCGACGATTGCAGCTCATCGAGCTTCCGGCACCGCCCGCGGGACGGGTTGGCCATGTCGACCACGAGAGCTACGTGAACTTTGCGTGGGTCAACGGTGGGGTGGTGCTGGGCGGTTTCGGCCATGAGGCAAGCGACACCATCGTGCGCGAGATCTTCCGCCGGTTGTTTCCCCGCCGACGCGTGGTCCAACTCGACGCATCGGTCATGTTCACGGTGGGCGGTGGGATTCACTGCATCACCCAACCAGAGCCGGTTCGCCAGGCCCGCTGGCCCGCCCGGCCGCCCAACTGAGGAGCGCGCCATCGATCCGCCCGAGCCCATCAAACCCACCGAAGCCGTCACGCCCGGCGGCAACCGCCTGAACGGGGGCCGGATGGTCTCCGTGGCTGCCCTGCAATTGGCCATGGGGCCAGACCGCGGCGCCAACCTCGACACCGCCGAACGACTGGTACGCGTCGCCGCGGCAGGCGGTGCCCAAGTGGTGCTCCTGCCCGAGTTGTTCGAGCAGCCGTACTGGTGCAAAGACCAAGATCCGGCCTACTTCGCCCTGGCTCGGCCCTTGGCTGATCATCCTACCGTGGAACGCTTCGCCGATCTGGCCCGCGAGCTGGGCGTGGTCCTTCCGGTGAGCGTGTACGAGCGCGACGGGCAGGCCACCTTCAACACGTTGGTAATGATCGACGCCGACGGTCAACGCCTGGGCCGCTACCGCAAGAGCCATATCCCCGACGGCCCCGGCTACCAGGAGAAGTTCTACTTCAACCCGGGCGACAGCGGTTTTCTGGTGTTCCCGACCGCCTTCGGTCGAATCGGGGCGGCCATCTGCTGGGATCAATGGTTTCCCGAGGTGGCCCGCTGCCTGGTGCTGGACGGCGCGGAGCTGTTGCTGTACCCCAGCGCCATTGGATCCGAGCCCGGCGATCCCTCCGCCGATACCCGCGGCCACTGGCAGAGGGTGATGTGCGGCCACGCGGCGGCCAACTTGGTTCCGGTAGTCGCCTCCAACCGGGTCGGGCGGGAGGAGGGGACCAGCGCCACCGTCACCTTCTACGGTGCTTCCTTCGCAGCGGACGCCACCGGCGCCATCGTGGCCGAGGCCCCTCGTGAGGGCGAAGCAATCGTGCGGGCGACCTTCGATCTAAAGGCCTGTGCCCGCCAGCGGCAGGCCTGGGGCATCTTCCGGGACCGGCGTCCCGACCTCTACCAACGGCTGCTGGCACCCTGAGGGCGGCCGGGCGGCGGCAGCCCGTCTGGGGCCATAGCACCGCTTTGGCGGGTCCAGGTGGCAAAATGAGCACCGGTCGCAAACCACCGGGAGAACTATGAGCGAGATGGACCAGCTGGCAACCAGAAGCGGATGGCTGGCCCCCAACGACCTCGACCAGGCGCGCGAGCGTCTGCCGATGGTGTACGTGGACGCAGTACCGGTGCGTCTCGACGACGCTG
This sequence comes from Acidimicrobiia bacterium, assembly GCA_031422955.1. GTDB lineage: Bacteria > Actinomycetota > Acidimicrobiia > Acidimicrobiales > CAIXPF01 > CAIXPF01. The sequence continues at coordinate 3,599 of JANPEN010000392.1, read as the reverse complement.
GTCGGGTCGTGGCGGTCGGGTTGCTGCTGCGGGCCATGCCCGATGACACCATCAGCCGGGCCGTGGTCACCGGGCGCATTCTCTACGGCGAGACGGTGCGGGCGGCGTTGCTGCGCCACCTGGCCAAGGACCTCGGCCCGCTGGCCCAACCCCAGCTGCCACCCAACCCCAGCCCCTTCACGGTGGTCGAATACTTCCCCGACGCCTCCGTCACCGGCTTCGTGGACCCCCGCCAACACGCGGTGAGCCTGGCCTACATCGTGCCGATCGTGGGTGAATGTTTCCCCGCCCCCGAGACGCTGGAGTTCACCTGGCTCACCCCGGTCGAGGCGGCCTCGCCCGAGGTGTCCCGGGAGATGACGGGAGGCCACGATCGGCTGGTGCGCATGGCCCTGGCCAACGTCGGCTCCCTGCCGTAGCAACGTGCTCGCGGCCCGGCCGCGGTCTGGCCGCTTACGGTTGGGCCGACCAGCCCTGAAAGGTGCTCAGGGCCACCTCGAGCACGGGACCGGCCGGAGCGACCGATTGGTATTGGGGGTAGCGGGCTACCAGCAACTCCAGGTGGTAGCCAGGTTCGCGCACGGCGGCCACCCCGCGGGCTCGAACCCACCACAGCTGGTTCCAATCGCTGTCATCTCGGTGTTCGAACAACAAGGTGACCACAGGGTTGGCGATCACATTGGCCAGCCGGGCCAGTTGCTGGGTGGATTTGGGCTTGTGGTCCACCGCACTGATGAGGCGATCATCACCCTGGCTCAGCGTCAGCGCGAAGGTGATCGGCACCAGGTCCACCTGTCCGCTGGCGCTGGTAGTTGCCAGCACCGCGAAACGGGCGTGGGCGGCCCTACGGCGGCACTCGTCGAGGTCCAGTCGCATGATGGCGGCACGATAGCGAAGCACCAGCCTGATCGAGCGCTGGGCTGATCGAGCACCGGCCTGATCAAGTGAATGACACCGTGGCCGTTCGGCCGGGGTCGGCGCGGTGGCTAGGGTCACCCCATGCTGTTGGACAACCTGTATTCGGACCCTACGGCCTTCGCCGCCGGTACCGGCTGGAAGATCGAGGCCAGAGGCGCCTGCAAGGGTGAGTTGTGTGTCCCCCTCCCCTCCGGTGCCCTCGACAACGGGCGGGTCGACGTCGCCGCGGTGGCCGAACGTCTCGGTATGGCGGTGGTGGCCGACGAGGCTAACGGTACCTGGGCCATCGGCCCCGAGTCGTTCAACGGACAGGCCCTGGCCACCACTGAGGCCCCCGACCTGACGTTGGAAACCTTTGCTGGTGAGCCGTTCGCCCTCTCCTCGCTGCGCGGCACCCGCACGGTGCTGGTGGCCTGGGCCCCCTATTGAGGCTGCGCTCGTGACCTGCCCGGGTGGCAGGCATTGCGCGAAGAGGTCCGACCGCTAGGTGTGGAGATCGTCACCGTTTGTCTCGAGACGCTGGGGGCCCAGGAGGGTCAGCCATTCGTGGACGCGGCCGCCCCCACTCATCCCACCCTGCTCGACCGGGCCCATCAGGTGGACGCCGCCTTTGGGATTCTCAACATCCCCAACGCCGTCTGGATCGACGAGCACGGCCAGATCGTTCGCCCGGTGGAGCCCGCCTGGCCCGGCCCGCGTGACACCGCGGCTGGTTCGGCGCTGCGCGACAGTGGTGTTGAGCGTCTTTCCGCCATCGCCGGTCAGGCTGGTGCCATCGTGGCCTGGACGGCGGATACCTACGCCAACGCGGTGCGAGACTGGGCCCGCAACGGTGCCGAATCACCCTTCGTGCTCTCTCCAGAGGAAGTCATCGCCCGCTCGGGCGCCCGCAACCTCGATACGTCCGGCGCCGCCGCCCATTTCGAGTTGGCTCAGCACTTCGAGCGAGCAGGTCAGCACGAACAGGCCGTGCCCCATTTCCGCCAGGCCCACGCCCTCGCCCCCGACAACTGGACCTACAAGCGCCAGGCTTGGAGTCTGAGCGGCCCCGAAGGGCCCTTCAAGCGGTTCTGGCAAGGGCCTCAAGAGGGCCAAGCGTGGGAGTACGAGGGCGACTGGCTGCACGACATCACCGCCACCGGCGCTTCGAACTACTACGTCGAAACCAAGCCTCTGGTTAGCTAAGGAGCTGAGCGTCGTGCCCTATTGCCCCATCGTCGGGACGTTGGCGTACGTATGGGATCGGGCCCGGGACCAGGTGTTGCTCGTGCATCGCACGGCCCGGGCCGACGATGAGCACCTGGGTAAATACAACGGTCTCGGCGGCAAGCTCGAGGCCGATGAGGACGTCGTGTCCAGCCTGCGCCGTGAGCTGCGTGAAGAAGCGGCTATTGAGCTGACCGATTTCGCCTTGCGGGGTACGGTCAGCTGGCCCGGTTTCGGCGCCCACGGGGAAGACTGGCTGGGCTTCGTGTTTCTGGTGCAAGCCTGGCAGGGCACGGTACCGACGGCCAACGCCGAGGGCACGTTGTCGTGGGTACCTCGCCCGCGTTTGCTGGCCGCCTGCGACGCCGACGAGACGGTGGTCACTGAGGCGGCCCTGCCCATGTGGGAGGGTGACCGGTTCTTTCTCCCCTTGGTGTTCGACGACGATCCGCGACCGTTTTGGGGAGTTATGCCCTATGCGCACGGCCGTCCGGTCGACTGGCGCTGCTGTCGGGCCTGATCTTGTCCTCCCCCGGCGGATCCATACCATACCGACTGGCATGGAGAGGTCACCACCGGGGGGGCGAGGAGCCCAACGCGGGCGGGGGCGAGTGCCATCCGACGTCGCCGCCCTCAATCGTTCCGGGCAGGCCGACATGGCCAATGAGGCCGAAGCCGCTCGGGGTTTCGAGCCGGAGATCGGCCACCTCGGCCAGACCGGGATCGGTCACCTCCAAGTCGGCCACCCGACCCAGGCCGATGAACCATGCGGCCGTGGCGCTGAGGGAAACCTCCACCCGCCACGAACCGCCCTGCTGGCGCTGGCGGCACCATGCCCCCACCAAACCCACGGCGGCCAACCAGCCGGTGGCGTGATCGAGGGCCTGACAGGGAAGGGGCACCGGTCGATCGTGGGCGGCCGCCAGCTGGCCAGCATGGGCGATGCCGCTGACCATCTGCACCAGGCTGTCGAAGCCGCGCCGCGAGGCCCACGGACCGCCGCTGCCGTAGGCCCGCACATCCACGATCACCAGCCCTGGCGACAACTCGGCCAGGCGTTGCGGGCTGTAGCCGAGGGCGGCCAACGCCCCGGGCCGATAGGACTCGACCACGGCATCCGCACCCGCCACCAACGCCTCGAAGGACACCCGATCGGCCGGGTCACGTAGGTCCAGGAAGCAGCTTCGCTTACCGAACCCGGTGTCGATGACCAGGGAGTCGATCTGGGGTAGATGTTGGCCGGTCACTGCTAGCACGTCGGCGCCGTGTCCGCTCAGCACCCGGGCACAGACCGGCCCGGCGATGATTCGGGTCAGGTCCAACACCCGTAGACCTTCCAGCCCCCGCGGCGGCGTCGGTGGGGTCGAGGGCGCCGCGGTCGACCAGGACCGAGCCGGGCTGGTGGTCTCCAGCGCCTCGACCCGCACGGGAAGCCCGTTGCGCTCCATGGCTCCTTGAGGGTGCGACGCCCATTC
>JANPEN010000391.1:0-5420 GCA_031422955.1 Acidimicrobiia bacterium | reverse complement strand
CCGTCCGGAGCCTGGGCAACACGTCGTGGCTGATGCCCGTAACGGTCAGGCCCGTAGCGCTCTTCTGGCGATGGCCATGCGATGCACTTCGCTGGGGCCATCGTAAATGCGAAAAGCGCGAATGTCTTCGTAGATCTGGCGCACCACGGTGCGGCTGGTGATGCCACGCCCGCCCAGGATCTGCACCGAGCGGTCCACCACCCGGCTGGTGGCCTCCGAAACGTAGAGCTTGGCCATGGAGGATTCGTCACGGGCCTGGCTGCCCTGATCCAAGACCCAGGCGCAATGCAAGATCAACAGACGTGATGTCTGCATGTCGGTGAGGTTGTCGGCCAACTGGAAACCGACACCTTCGTGCTCGCCGATGGGCTTGCCGAACCCGTGCCGGGTGCGGGCGTACTCGGTGGCGATGTCATGGCAGCGCCGGGCTGCCCCCAGCCAGCGCATGCAATGGGTCAGCCGGGCCGGGCCCAGCCGTACCTGGGCGTAACGGAACCCCGCCCCTACCTCACCCAGCACCGCCGCGGCCGGCACGTGCAGATCGTTGAGCCGCATCACCGCGTGGCCACCGACCGCGTTGTGATCCATGGTCGAGAGCACTTCTTCGACCTCGATACCCGCCGCGTCGGCCTCGGTGAGGAACATGGTGGCCCCCACGTCCACCCCCGCCGCGTCGAAGGTGCGGGCCATGACGATGGCGACCGTGGCCCCCAACGCACTGGTGATGAGCCATTTCAGCCCGTTGATCTTGTAACTGCCGTCGGGCTGGCAATCGGCCCGGGTCTTCATCATGGACGGATCTGAGCCGGCGCCACCGTCGGGCTCCGTCATCATGAACATGCTGCGAGCCTGTCCCGAGGTGATGGGGCGCAGGAAACGTTCCTTCTGGTCGGGGTCCGCCACCATCTCCAACAGGTGCATGTTGCCCTCGTCGGGGGCGGCGATATGCATGGCCACCGGACCCAGCAGCGAGTAGCCCGATTCCTCGAACACCAGTGCTTTGGCCACGTGGCTCAACCCCAGACCCCCGAACTCCTTGCTCACATGGGGGACCAGCAGGCCGGCATCGCGGGCCAGGGCGACCAGCTCCAGGCGGAATTCCTCGGTGGGGCCGTGATGGTCGTTGCGGGCGACGGCTTCGAGCGGGATGATCACGTCTCGTACGAAGGCGGCGGTACGGTCGCGCAGGTCGGCGAGCTCGGCGGGGATGGCGAAATCGATCACCGCAGCAGCGTGTCAGGCCAGCACCGCCACGGCCAAGCGGTGTTTGTTCGGGGGCTGCGCCCCCGGCGGCGCCTGGGGCGCCTCCCCCATCGCCGCCCGGCTCGCTAGCGCTCGCGCGGTCGGGTGGGGAGGTGGGGGCCCATGAGGTCGGCCATGTTGAGCTCGTAGAAGTGGTCGAGCTCTTCCTGGGTGCAGCCCTCGGTGCTGACGGCGAAGCGTTTGAGAGGGTTGCGGCCGCCTTCCACGTGGGGGAAATCGGACGAGAACAGGCAAATGCGGGGGTCGCTCTGGCCGATGATCCAACCGGTGTCCTCGCCCGGGTAGGGCGTAACCCGGACCTGGCGGCGCACATAGTCACTGGGCTTGAGGGCTAACGCTCGCAGCCGTTCTTCGCTCTTGAAGAACGAGCCGTAGGCGGAATCCATGTAGCGCATCCAGCCCGGCACCCACGACGCTCCCAGCTCGATGATGCCGAAGCGAAGGGCGGGGAAGCGGTCGAGCACGCCGTCCAAGATGAGGGTGGCCATGGTCTGGGCCGGGTTGACCGGGATGGCCATGTAGTCGATGGAACGGAAGTTCTCCGCCCCGCCGTGGAAGTCCGCCACCGGAGCCAGGCCGTTGCTGAAGTACTTGGGCGAAAGCAGCTGGCCGGTGCCTCCCACGTGCATGACCACGGGGATCTGCGCCTCCGCCGCTTGGGCCCACACCGGGTCGAGGCCGATGTGGCTGGGAGAATGGCCCGCAGGGCAGGCGCTGGCGATCATGAGCGCCTTACAACCCAGCTCGATGGCCCGGCCCGCCTGGGCCGCGGCTTGCTCGATGTCCATGAGGGCCACGTAGCCGACCGGGAGGAGGCGAGGATCGACGGAACAGAATTCGACCATGCCCCGGTTGTGGGCGTCGGCCATGGCGTAGGCGAAGGCCACGTCGGTGCCGTGCTCGGCTTCTACCAACGGGGTGGAGCTCCACGTGTTGAACACCAGCTGCGAGGCAAACCCCAGCTGATCCAGGGCCTGGGGCCTGTGGGCGGGCTCGAAGCTGCCGATGGCGAAGTAGTTCTTGCGGATGGTGATCTGGCTCTCGTCGGCCCGATAGTCGGCGTCGGTGTGCAACGGGCAGGTCTTGGCCTGCCAGTCCACGTTCGAGCCGGTCGCCTCGCCGATGGCGGAGATGCCCAGCCGAGGCATGCGGTCGCTCATCGAGCGCGGGGCGTTGTCGCTCAGGAAGTCGGGCAATTCCATGAGGTGGCTATCGGCATCGTGGTAGGTGCGGCCGGTGGCGTACGCCATGGAACTTCCCCTTTGTACGGCCCGGTTCGCGCGGGCCCGGTTCGATCGGCGAGTCGACCGCGAACTTACTGGGTGGCCAACAGCACCGGAAGCTCACGGATGGAGCGGCCGAGGGGGTTGCCTCGCCAGGCGGGGGGCGGTCCGTCGCTGACCAGGCCAGGGAAGCGGCGGTAGAGCTGACCGAGGGCGATGGTGGCCTCGAGGCGGGCCAGGTTGGCCCCCAAACAGAGATGGGTGCCCCAGCCGAAGCCCAGCTGGGGGTTGGGGGTGCGGCCCAGGTCCAAGCGAGTGGGATCTTCGAAGGTGGCAGGGTCCCGGTTGGCCACCAACATGACCAGGAACACCGTCTCGCCGACGTTGAAGTCGTGGCCGCCTCGTTGGTGGGCGACGCTGACCTTGCGGGCCATTGACTTGGCCGGCCCGGCCACCCGCATGAGCTCATCGGCGAAGGTGTCCTCCACTTCGCCGGCCACCAAGCGCTCCACCTCGGCGGGGTGGTCGAACAAGGTCCGCACGCTGGAGGCAATGAGGTTGGTGGTGGTTTCGTGGCCGGCGAACAGCAGCAGCGTGCAAGCCCCCACCACCTCCAGCTCGGTCAGCTCGTCGAGGCCGCTGTTGACCACCTTGGAGATGAGGTCCTCGCCGGGGTGGCGCCGGCGATGGTCCATCTGGGCGGTGAAGAAGCTGATGAACTCCTCGGTGGCGGCGGCCACCCCCTGCTCGTCGGCCTCGCCCGATTCCACCGAGAAGACGATCTCGGCCAAGCGGTCAGACCATTGCTGGAACCGCAGCCGTTCCTCCCGAGCGACGCCCAACAAATCGGCGATGACCAGCGCGGGTAGCGGTGTGGCCAAGGCCGCCTTGAGATCTACCGTTTCGCCGGCGGGGAGCTGGCTGATGAGCTCGCTCACGGTGTCTTCGACGGCGGTGCGCAGGCGCTGCATGACCCGGGGGGTGAAGGCTCGCCGCACCGGCTCCCGCAGCCGAGTGTGGGTGGGCGGATCACGAAACACCATCCAGCCCGACAGCAGCTCGTAGGTGCGTTCGAAGGCCTCGCCCCGCCGGGCCACCTGGCGGCCGAAGGCCCCGGTGCGGTCCGAAGACAGCCGGGGATCGAGGAATCCTTCGGTGACGGTCTTGTAGGACAGCAGCAGCCACGCCCGGTTGCGGGTGCTGCGCCGGATCGGGTCACCGGCCAGCATGGCCGCGGCGAAGCCGTCAGGGTCCGCGTTCACGGCCGCCTGACCGAGATCGACATCGGCGTCATCTAGCTGCAGGAACCGGTCGCTCATGGCTGCCACACTGCCACACCGGGTCGGGCCCGTCGCGTCCGGCTGGCGCTAGGGGTCCGCTGTCTTGTGGAGAGGGCGGCGCGGGAGCCACGCTGGTATGCAGCGTGCGGGGGAGACCCGCACCGGCGCGCAGGGGGAATTTCGGATGCGAGACGTGGTCATCGTTGAAGCAGGTCGTTCAGCCATCGGTAAGCGGGGTGGCTCGTTGGCCACCGCGCACCCCGCCGATGTGCTGGGTCCGGTCATGATGGAGATCATTCGCCGCGCCGGGCTCGAGTCCGGCCAGGTCGACCAGGTGGTTGGCGGGTGCATCAACAAGCTGGGCGCCCAGGCCATGAACATCACGCGCACCGCGTGGCTGTCCCACGGCGGCGCCGAGCATGTGGCCTCGACCACCATCGACAGCCAGTGCGGCTCCAGCCAGCAGGCCCTCAACCAGGCCTACAGCCTGGTCGCTTCGGGTGCTGAGGATGTCGTGCTGGCCTGCGGGGTGGAGAACATGAGTCGGCTGCCGATTGGCTCCGATGCGGAGGCAGGCGCCAAGGCTGGCATGGGAAAGCCCATTTCTCGCAGCTACTTCGGCCATTACGAGTTCGTCAGCCAGTTCGAGGGTGCGGAGCGCATCGCCGACAAGTACGGCATCACCCGGGAGCAGACCGATCAGTTTGGTCTGCAATCCCAGCTGCGGGCGGCGGAGGCCATTCGCGAGGGTCGTTTCGAACAGCAGATTGTACCCGTCGAGGTAGACGTGCTGGACGAGAAGGGTCAGCGCACGGGTGAGCGGCGGGTCGTCTCCCTCGATGAGATCCCCCGGGAAACCTCGCTGGAGAAGCTGGCTGCCCTCAAGCCGGTAGCTCGGGACAATGGGGTGCACACCGCCGGCACCTCCTCCCAGATCGCCGATGGCGCCTCCGCCGTGCTGGTCATGGCCGCGGATCGGGCCGAGAAACTGGGCGTACGCCCCCTGGCCCGTATCGTTGGCACCGCCCTGGTGGGCTGCGATCCGGTTTTGATGCTGGAGGGCCCCATCCCCGCCACCCGCAAGCTGTTGGATCGGGCCGGGCTGAGCATTGAGGACATCGACCTGTTCGAGATCAACGAGGCCTTTGCCTCGGTGGTGTTGGCCTGGGCCAAGGAGTTGGGACCCGACATGGCTCGGGTCAATCCCAACGGCGGGGCCATTGCCTTGGGTCATCCCCTCGGGGGCACCGGCTGTTTCCTGGCCACCAAGGCCGTGCACGAGCTGGTTCGAACCGGCGCCCGCTACGGCCTGGTCACCATGTGCTGTGGTGGCGGCTTGGGGACCGGCACCCTTATCGAAGCGGTCTGAACCTCGGGCCAGGGGGTGCTTCTTTCGGGCCGATCGACCTCTTCCCGGTCGGTCGGTCCGGCCCGTTGGGGTGAACGACTCAGCCGACGAGGTGCTTTCCCCCAATCGGGATGGTGCTTGAGCGGATTTACGCGCTCACGGTCGGGGGGTGATTGAGCTCGAACTTTGCCTCATCGAGGACCCCCACGCAACCGACGGAACCCTGGTCGCTGGCCCCAGCGGCGCTGCCCAGGGGGTGGTGGTTTACCAAACCCCACCCCGCCACCCCCAGCGCTAACGCGCGCG
>JANPEN010000390.1:0-3039 GCA_031422955.1 Acidimicrobiia bacterium | reverse complement strand
CAGGCTAGTTCACGCCGACTCTGGCGTTTGGCAGCGGGAACTCGGCGAGGATCCGGAACAGCGTGGTTGCCGAGATGGTTAGCACCGCGGATCGGGTGACGCCGTTGTAGGTCGCGGAGCTAGTGACCATGCCCGCCGATGCTGTACTGCTGATGGTCGCATCCCAGAGAGGCTGGACGAGCTGAAGCCGGGCACCTGCAGCGTCGCCGGCACGGCGACCTTCGGGAGCATTGAAGCTGCTGAGCTCGTAGGTCTGATTTGGCGGTCAGGGTGATTGCGGTCCGGGTAGCGATGATCGCGGGCAGTCCCGCCTAGACCGCACGGGCGATCTGTTCGGCGGGTCCGGGGATGTTTGGAGCGCTGAAAGAACGGACAGGACCGTCGCCATGACGTTGCTGGGCGTTGTGGCGCATGCGGAGAAGACGGTGGGCGGCGGGCTCGAGGAGCTGCGCGCCGCCTTGGCTGATGCGGGTCACGCCGATCCGCCGTGGGTTGAGGTCAACCGCAGCCGCAAGGCACCCAAAGCGGTGCGCCGGCTCCTCGACGAAGGCATTGACGTGTTGGTGGTTTGGGGCGGTGATGGCATGGTGCAGCGCTCCATCGACGCCTTGCTGGGCTCGGGGTGGGCGGATCGCGTTGCTGTTGCTGTCATACCTGCTGGTACGGCGAACCTGCTGGCTAACAGCATGTCGATCCCCATCGACGTGCGTGGGGCGGTGGACGTGGCGTTGCACGGCCGGCGGCTGGCGCTCGATGTGGGTCGTATCAACGGTGAGCACTTTACGGTCATGGCGGGCACTGGGTTCGACGCGCTGATGATGCGTGAGGCCGATCGCGGGCTCAAGGACCGCATCGGCCGGTTCGCTTACGTGTGGAAGGGCTGGCAGAATCTGGGCAACAGTTCGGCGGAGGCGGCGATCACTGTGGACGGGTCGCTGTGGTACGAGGGGCGCACTAGCTGCGTGCTGCTGGCCAACGTGGGGACTCTCGTCGGCGGCATCGAGGCGTTCCCCGCAGCGGATCCGAGCGATGGGTTGCTTGAGGTTGGGGTGGTTCGGGCGGAGAGCCGCGGCGAGTGGGCCCGCGTGCTGGTTCGCGCCACCGTCGGTCGGGCCGAGGACTCTCCGCTGGTGGACGTGACCCGCGGTCGCAAGGTGGACATCACGCTGGACCGGACGCTGCCCTGGGAGCTTGACGGTGGCGATCGGGAACGGGCCTCGTCGTTCAAGGTGCGGGTGAAGCAGGGGGCCGTGTCGCTCTGTGTGCCGAACAACCCCTCATCACGCTGAGGGGTCTCGAGCGCCGAGCGCAGCGGTTTTGACGATCCACAGACGAGGTAAGCGACGACGATGGCTCCGAACGTAGCTACCGGCGGGGGAGGCAGCATGACAGAATCGCTACGAAGCCGCACTGCCGCCACAGACCATACCGAGCGGTCTGCGGTGGCCGGTGGTGCCCGACAGGTGTCACGCCAGGCCGGTGAACACAGGAGCGACTTCCAAGTCCTCGGCCGCATCGCCCTCAGCGCCATCGAACGCAGCTTCGAGGAGGACTTGGGGCTTTGTGCCTGATGCCCGTGAGCGCTCCGCCATCGTCCGCCTCGGCCAGTTCGGCTGGGGGGCTCGAGCGGTGTCCATGGCGCTTATCTCGTTCTTCCTGATCGGGGCTGCGGTCACCTACGACGCAGCCCAGGCGGGTGGGATTGACGGCTCGATGCGCCAGTTCACCCAGTTCCGCTGGGGTCAGGGTGTCGTCGCCGTCGTCGCTGTCGGCTTCATCGCCTATGGCCTGTTTTGCATCGTGTCCGCTCGCCACCAGCGACTAGGGGGTCCTCGCAATGACTGACCGACTGCTTGCCGGATCGCCCGCCGGGGGTGTCGCTTCGATTGAGCTGCCCCGCAACGGCGCCGAGGCGGGTCCCGCCACCACCAGGACCAGTCGCTGGGGGGCGGTCAAACCAGTGCTGCTTTGGTTGGTGGCGTCCTACGTCGTGCTCACCGCCGTCTGGTTCGCGGTGGGATGGGTGGTGCGATCCGGCCCGCTGGAGGGTCTGCGGTCCTTCGACGAGCGGGTGTCGCGTGCCATGGTGCTGCGTCGCACGCCGAGATGGGACTCGGCGGCGTACTGGGTTGCCCATGCGGCGGACACCTACGTCAAGATCGGGGCCACTGCGGTGCTGGCGGTGCTGTGCGTCGTGGCCTGGCGGCGCTGGCACGAGCCGGCCCTAATCGCGCTCAGCCTGATCCTGGAGGCGTCGGTGTTCATCACGGTCACCATGATCGTGCAGCGTCCCCGGCCCGATGTCCCGCGCCTGGAAGGCTCCCCGATCGACAGCTCGTTCCCGTCGGGCCACACCGCAGCGGCCGCGGTGTACGCCGCGCTGGCTGTGATCGTGTTCTGGCACACCCACCGCCGGCTGTGGCGGTTCATCGCCGTCGTGGCGTCCCTGGCCGCTCCTGTACTGGTCGGTACCTCGCGGGTGTACGCGGGTATGCACCACCTCACTGATGTCGCGGCTGGGGCGCTGCTGGGTTTCGCCACGCTCTACGCCGTAGCCGCGATCATCAGCCCATCCGCCGGTCGAGCCGGCCATCGATGGAACCAGACGACGACCGCAACGGCCGGCGCCGAGCGCAGCTGACTCAGCGGTGCCGGGCCGAATTGCGCCGCCCGCCCGCCCGAGGAGGGCGGCGCTTGGGGCGATCTCGGACACGACTGATCGGCACGGCAAGGGCGCTGAGCGTCGGATCTTCTGAACGTTGAGACGGCTCGCTTCGACTTGGGCACCAGGAGATCAAACGCCGTGGGCGCTGACTCAAGATCGGGGCCCCGGTGGGGGGTGCCGGAGTGATCATGGTGGTGACCGGTTGGGGGGTGTCGATCGCGGGCACATAATGGTCAGAGCGATGCGAGCCAGTTGAGGAGCGCAAATGCTCGAGTCGCAGCGTGCCAGCTCCCGCTGGCTAACACGTTTCTCAAGTACACAGGGCTCTGCTCCGTGACCGGAGGCTTCCGGACCGGGACGAACGACGAGGTGCA
>JANPEN010000389.1:0-7498 GCA_031422955.1 Acidimicrobiia bacterium | reverse complement strand
GGACCACCACCAATCCCGCCCCACCCGCCGGCACCGACCCCTCGGCCAGGATCCGGCCGAGCAGCCCCTCCGCGAACCCGGGGCGCGGTGGCAGCACGGGCCGCCGGCCTATCCCCTCGAGTTGCTCTTTCACCCATTCCAGTTGGGTGTCTCGCCGCGCCCGGCCGCCGTGGCCGCCACGCCTGAGGTTGTTCCCGCGGTGACTCACAACGCCTCCGCTTCCGCCGTCATCTTGTCCATCGCCTTCTTGAGGCCCTTCAACGCCCGTGAAAGCGTGACCGCCATCACCGGCTTGGAGACACCCATTGCCGCCGCTGCTTCTTCGTGGGAGAGCCCGGCCAGATAGCGCAACGAGATCGCTTCCTGGTAGCGGGGATGCAGAGAACCAAGGGCGCCTAGCAGCGCCTGGATGGTCTCGGAGCCAGCTTCGACCCGATCGAGATCATCGGAGCTGGAGGCTGCGTACAGCTGGCCCAGCGCCGCTTGACCTCGGGCTGATTGGGATCGACCCTGGCGTCGGTAGTGATCGGCCAGCTCGTTGCTGGCAATGCGGAACAGCCACGCCCCGAACCCGCCGCCGCGCCATTCGAACCGATCGATGGTTCGATATGCCCGCTCGAAGGTGGAAGCGGTGATGTCTTCGGCCAGGTCCCTGGCGTTGGTGCGGCGATAGGTGAAGGCATAGATCCGTGGCAGATAGTGCTGGTAGAGCTGAGCAAACGCAGCCGGGTCGGATCGCGCCGCATGTACGAGTTGTTGCTCGTCCAGTTGAGGGGCTCGTCCTCCAGCCTGGCCCACCAGGCCATACGTTACGGTGAGGGAAGGCGGGCGAGAAACCATGGTCCCCCACCACCGTCGGTCCTTGAGTTGGGAGCACGGGCAGGGCACGATCGAACTGCGATCTGCACACACGAACGGGTCCGCCGCCGCGGTAACCCTGACTCGTTTGGCGTCTGATCACAGGCGAATGACATGAGGAAAGGGTTTCGTCAGCCTCGGTCGTGCACCGCTCGCCCCCGGAAGGTCCGATCGGTGGTGGGGTATAGGTTCCCGCTCTGGGAGGTTCAACGACGATCTGTTGACGGGATTTCACCTGGCCCGATGTTTCATCGGACACCGGCTTTGATCGCCCGAACTGCTGGTCTCAATAGCTGGCCCTTGCAAGAGGGGCTAATCCGGGGCTACTCCAGGGCTACTCCAGCCCGGCGCCGGGGCGATCGGTTTCGCAGAGGCTGGGCGGGGGCCGCTACGGTGGCAACCCTCATGGGATCGCTGATCAAGAAGCGCCGCAAGCGCATGCGCAAGAAGAAGCACAAGAAGATGCTGAAGCGCACCCGCTTCCAACGTCGCGCCAAGGGCAAGTAGGACACGCCTAGCAAACCGGCAGCGGTGCTCAGGCCGAGGTGGCTGCCACGATCCGGTCTTCGCCCGGGAAGGCGCCTTCCACAAACCAGGTCGAACCGCTGCCGGCCAGCCGGGGCCTTAACCCGCTGGCTGCGTGCAGCTTGTCGCGACACAGGGCCAGGCGGGGTTCCACCGCTAGGGCGGCCGCTTCCAGATCATTACCGTTGTCTCCTCTCGGTCCACCCAGGCGATCCCAGCTCTGGTAGACGGCCACGGTCGAGCAGCCGAAGGGCGCCAGTCCCAGCGTGTAGATGCGTCGCTGGGCAGCGAGAGGCTGGATCTTTTCACCGATGCCAGTCACCCGAGCCCGACCGTTAGCCAGGCAAAAGACCACGTCGGCTCCGAGTCCGACCGCCACCGCGGGGTCGGTGACGCCAGCCCAACGCAAAATGGCGGCGGCATCGGCGGAACCACCACCCAACCCCGCTCCAGGGGGGATCCGCTTGGTCAGTTGCACGGCGACCTGCCGCCCGACCAGCACCAACGCCCTGGCCACCAGGTTGTCCTCTCCGTCGGGCACGAACATGCCAGGGACGGCTGGCTCCCGCGCCGGGGGCTCGAAGCTCAGCTCGATGCCGCTACCGGGGCGCAGCATCAGGGTGTCGGCCAGATCCAGACTGACCATCTCGGCATCTATGAGGTGATAGCCATCCGCTCGCACGCCGAGCACACGCAGCGACACCGTGAGCTTGGCCGGAGCGACCAAGGTGATCGGGGCGAAGGCGGGTTCCATGGGTGGTGCAGGCTAGAGCCCGGTCGGGCCCGCCACGGGCGGCGCGCGGGGTCCGGGCAGGAGCAATCGTTCGGCCAGGCGCACCCACTGTTCCAAGCCAAGTTCCTCCGGGCGGCAGTCGGAACGGACACCGGCGGCGTCCGCGGCGGCCTCGAAGGCGGGGTAGACAGCCAGCGAACGGCGAAGCATCTTGCGCCGTTGCCCGAAGGCGGTCTCCACCACCTTGAACACGGCGGCGGCGGTCAAAGCGGTGGGCGGTGGCGGCCGGCGGACCAGGCGCAGCAGAGCCGACTCGACCCGGGGCACGGGGATGAACACAGTGGCGGGGACCTTGGCCACCACGGTGGCGTCCGCCCACCAGGCCCGTTTGACGCTGGGGATGCCGTACACCTTGGAACCGGGCCCTGAAGCGAGGCGTTCGGCCACCTCACGTTGCACCATGACCAGCATCGAGGTCACTGCGGGCACCCCGGCCAGGACGTCGAGCACCAGTGGCACGGCGATGTTGTAGGGCAGGTTGGACACCATGGCCCAGGAGCTTCCTGGCGGGGTCAGGGCCTCGACCCAGCCCAGCTGCAGGGCGTCGGCCTGGACCACGGTGACGTCGAGATCGCTCACTAGGCGACGCAGGAGCGGCACCACGTGGCGGTCCGTTTCCACCGCCACCACCCTGGCCCCGGCCTCGGCGAGGGCCAAGGTCAGGGAGCCAATACCAGCGCCGAGCTCGACCACCGCGTCGCCGGGTTGCACGCCGGCCAGGCGCACGATCCGACGTACGGTGTTGGGATCGGCGACGAAGTTCTGACCCAGGGCTCGGCTGAGGGTTATACCGGATTCGTCGAGCAACTCCAGGAGCTGGCGACGGCTGTGGGTCACTCCGCCAGTCCGTAGAAGCGGTTGGTGTGCTCCCAGGTGCGACGAGACAGCTCAGCCAGGCTCACCGACTTGAGCTCGGCCACCACGGCGGCGGTGTGCACGACCAGGGCCGGCTGGTTGGGCCGGCCCCGAAAGGGTACCGGTGCCAGGTAGGGGGCGTCGGTTTCCAGCAGGAGCCGATCGAGGGGGCAGTGCTGGGCCGCCTGGCGCAGCCCTTCGGCGCTTTTGAAGGTGACCACCCCAGAAAAGGACAGCAAGGCGCCGATGTCGAGGCAGCGTCGAGCTTCGTCGGGCCCGCCGGTGAAACAGTGGAACACGACTCGTTCTGGCACCCCGACCTCGGCCAGGACCGCCAAGGTGTCATCCCAGGCGTCGCGGCTGTGGATGATCAGGGGCCGCGCCAGCCGATTGGCCATGTCGATCTGGGCGGCGAAGACTTGGTGCTGGTCCGGCCGAGGGGAATGGTCGTAGTAGTAGTCCAGACCGCATTCGCCCACGGCCACCACGCAGTCCTCGGCCAGCAAAGCCTCAACGTCGTGCACCCCGCCTAGACGCGCCTCGTGCGGGTGGATACCGGCGGTGGCCCACACCGAGCCGGGATGAGCCCGAGCAACGCGCACCGCTTCCCTGGAACGTTCCGGGTCGGTTCCCACCGTGATAAGACGGGTCACCCCGGCGGCCGCTGCCGCGGTCACGCTGGCCGCCCCCGCCTCGCCCGGTTCTAGATGGCAGTGATGGTCGAACCAGCGCAGGCCGGGATCGCTCACGCCTGGACCCGGGGGAACAGGCTGTCGCCTTTGACCACCGCCAGGCCGCCGGGGTAGCCCCCCCAGGCGGCGGACTCGGGCAGACGCTGGTCGACCACCGAGCCGGCCAGGCCGATGCGTTCCCAGATGGCTTGGGAGGAAACGGGGATGGCCGGTGAGGCCAGCAGGGCCACGATTCGCAACGCCTCGAGGGCGTCGCCCATGACCGCGTCGAGGGCGGGGCCGGGTTCGGCCCGCCAGGGCTCGTTGATTTCGAGATAGGCGTTGGTCTCTCGCACGATGCGCCACGTCGCTTCCAAGGCCACGCTGGGGGCTACATCGGCCCAGGCTTTGGCCGCGGTTTGGTAGGCGGTGTGGGCAACGGCGGCCAGGGGTGAATCCGGTGAGGGAGCCGGGCCGATGCCACCGCATTTCTTGGCTACCACGGTGGCCACTCTGGCCAGCAGGTTGCCCAGGTTGTTGGCCAAGTCGGTGTTGTAACGAACGACCATGCCCTCGTAGGAGAAGTCGCTGTCGGGCCCGAAGCTGGGATCGCGCAAGAAGTGATAGCGATAGCCGTCGACCCCGAAAGTCTCGACCAACTCGGCCGGGGCGATCTGGTTGAGGCGGGTCTTGGACATTTTTTCGCCGCCGACCAGCAGCCAGCCATGGACATGCCAGTTGCTGGGCGGCTCGATCCCGGCGGAGAGCAACATGGCGGGCCAGAACACGCAGTGGAAACGGATGATGTCTTTGCCAATGAGGTGGCGACAGGCGGGCCACCAGGTGTTGAAGCGCTGGTCGTCTTCGGCGTAACCGACCGCGGTGATGTAGTTGGTGAGGGCGTCGAACCACACGTAGGTGACGTGGGCGGGGTCCCACGGCAGCGGTACCCCCCAGCTGAGCGAGGTGCGGGAAATGGAGAAGTCCTGCAGGCCCTGACGGATGAAGCCGAGTACCTCGTTGCGACGGGTCTCGGGCGTGATGGCGCCGGGGTTGGCCTCGTAGTAGTCCAACAGACGCTGCTCGAAGCGGGACAGTTTGAAGAAGTAGTTCTCCTCGGTGACGCTGTCCACCGGGCGGTGGTGGATGGGGCAGTTGCCACCGACCAGCTCGGTCTCGGTGTAGTAGGCCTCGCAGGCCACGCAGTAAAGGCCTTCGTAGATTCCCAGCTCGATATCGCCGGCGTCGTAGCAAGCTTGCAGCAGCTTTTCCACCGCGGCGTAGTGGCGGGGCTCGGTGGTGCGGATGAAATCGTCGTTGGAGATATTGAGCAACTTCCAGGCGTCCCGGAACCGCTCGACGGTGCGGTCCGCCCACTCGCGGGGGGAGACCTCGTTCTTTTCTGCCGCCTGGGCCACCTTGAGGCCGTGCTCGTCGGTACCGGTGAGGAACCACACGTCCTCGCCCAACAGCCGATGCCAGCGCGACAGCGCGTCGGCGGTCACAGTGGTATAGGCGTGGCCGATGTGGGGGGCATCGTTCACGTAGTAGATAGGGGTGGTCACATAGAACCGGGCCACAGCGCCACGCTAGCCCGGGCCGCTCGCCCAGCCCCTCCGCGTTACCCCACGACCAGCTCACGATCCGGTCGCTACTGCTCGCAAGGGCGATACGGGGCGTGACGCCCACTCCGCCGGCGGGGTCGCTTCGACCCCCTCTGCGTCCAGCCCGGCCCGGCTGCGGAGATCTTCCACCTTGTCCAGGCTGCGTTGCAGCTGGCGGCGGCGGGTGCCCGATAGCTCCTCGTAGGCCTTGGCCGTCGTCTCCAGCTTCCGACCCAACCCATCGAGGCTGTCGGAGAACTTCTCCCATTGCTGGGTGAATCCGCCCAACACCACCAAGATCTCATCGGAAGTGCGCTCCAACGCCAGCTGCTCCACCGACTGGCGGATGACCGCCAACACCGCGAACAAGGTGAACGGTGAGCACAGCACCACCCGGCGGCGCAGCGCGTCGTCCACCAGCGCCGGATCCTGCTCGTGCACGAAGCCGTAAACGGCCTCGTTGGGGATGAAGGCGAGCACGTAGTCCAGCGTTTCGCCCCGCTCGATGTAACCACGCCCGCCCAACTCCTTGATGCGGGCCCGAACGTCTCGCCCGAAGGCGGTGGCGCTGGCGGCCTTTTCAGCCTCGTTAGTGGCGCCCAGCATGCGCAGGTAGTTGTCGATGGGGAATTTCACGTCCATGTGCAGTTTCCAGCCGTTGGGCAACAGGAACGTGAAATCCGGGATGGTGCCACAGGCGA
This sequence comes from Acidimicrobiia bacterium, assembly GCA_031422955.1. Lineage (GTDB taxonomy): Bacteria > Actinomycetota > Acidimicrobiia > Acidimicrobiales > CAIXPF01 > CAIXPF01. The sequence goes on along the minus strand of JANPEN010000389.1, from coordinate 1,491 downwards.
TGGCCACCTGCTTGCGGTAGTTGACCCCCTCTACCAACCCGGCCAGGCGCAACACATCTTCCGCCATGCGCTCCCCCCACTGGCCTCTGGCCTTGGGGCTGGAAAGGGCCTGGCGCAGCGACTGGGCGCTGACGGCTAGCTCCGCGGACTGGCGGGCGTGTTCGGCCAGCCCGTTGATCAGTTGCCCGTGCTGTTCGGCCCGCTCCTTCTGAAGCGAGGCGACCAGGTCGTTGACCCGATGCAACTCGCCGGTCATCGCGTGGAGGCGCTCTTCGATGGCACCGTTGCGCAGCTCCATGTGCTGGGTGCCCAAGGTGAGCTTGGCCCCCAACTGCTCGCCCGCCACGGCCACCACCGTGTCCACCGTGTCCACCAGCTGGCGTGAACGATCTGCCCGCAACGAGGACAGGGCCGCGTCGGTGCTGGCCTGGTGCTGCGCGGCCAGCTCTCCCTGCCAGCGGCCCAGCCACGACCCGACCCAGGCCACCAGCCAGTGGCGAGCGGCCACGACGGCCACCACGACGACGGCGAGCAGCACCAACAACGAAACGGCCATGGCCAACACGAAGGTCATGGCGCCATCATCCACACCCCCTATGACAGTTTCGCGTTGGGGGCGGTTCCCGCCACCCGTGCAACCCCCGGTTCGAGGTCAGGTGGGCCAAGCCGTCGTTCGCTCGCCGACCCAGCCTGTCCCCCGGATCAGCCACGAGCCCGACGCTTGCATGGGGATGGGGTCGAGCACGGCGCAGTGGGGGCGATCGGCCGGTTCAGCTCGATCCAGCTGCCCAGCGAGCGCCGCGGCACCAGGCCAGCGGCGGGCTGACACGACGGTGGTGCTGGCTGGTATCAAGCACCCGACCGACTCGGATCTGTTGACCAAGGCCATCGTACGGTTGTCCGCCGGTTTCAGGCCGCAGACCCCCCTGGCGGACCCGACCCACCTCCGCCCGGGGATGACGGGCCTTGTGCCTGCCCGAGCTCTCCCCTAGAAATACGACTCGACGCCTACCCGCCAGACCCAACCAGTCAACTTCCGGCGCCGAATTGCGGGGGTAATGGCGTGATTAACACGGTACTTTGTCGTGCCGACTGGCTCATGAGTCTAGGGGACACGGGGCGCGGCATGCGGGACTCGGCCAACGAGTGGATAACGACAATCGCCCTCGCGGCGGTGTGGGCGGCGCGGGGTACGTGCAACACCGCTCTCGGGGGTCTGATTGTCTGTTTCGTCGCGCGGGGTATCGACCTTGGTTTTGCCCACCTGCCGATCAGCGCAAGGGGCGGCACAACCTACGGCAACGTGTTCATCACGACGAACGACAAGGCCCTCTCCAACGTGGCATTGCTTGGGCACGAACTGATCCACACCTACCAGTGGGCCGCCGCAGAAAAGGCCTACCCAGCGCTCTACGGTTTAGAGTCGGCGAGGTCGCTAAGAGCAACAACCACAGTCGACTGGAAGAAAGGAATCAGATGGACCATAGGGGG
>JANPEN010000388.1:0-2517 GCA_031422955.1 Acidimicrobiia bacterium | reverse complement strand
ACATCGAGGGCGAAGCAGGCGCCGGCGCCATCGTCGGGATCGGCCCGATGCGAGAGAAAGGAACAGTTACATGCTCTCCAGAGAAGACAACGAGCTGCTGTGTCGAGTGGGCCCTGGCACGCCGATGGGAAACCTGCTGCGTCAGTACTGGATTCCCGCTCTGCCCAGTGACGAGTTCCCCACTCCCGACAGCCCCCCCAAGCGGATGAAGCTGCTGGGCGAGAACCTGGTTATGTTCCGCGACTCACGCGGCACCATGGGCTGTTTCCCGGAGGCGTGTCCGCATCGGGGGGCGTCGCTGTACTTTGGCCGCAACGAGGATTGTGGTTTGCGCTGCGCCTATCACGGCTGGAAGTTCGACGTAGAGGGCACCTGTGTGGAGTTGCCCACCGAGCCCCGCACGTCCAAGTTCAAAGACCGGGTTCGGGTCGCTGCCTTCCCCTGCCACGAGGTGAACCACCTGGTATGGGTCTACCTCGGACCACGGGATATACCGCCGCCCTTCCCTCGCTTTGAGCTGACTACCTTGCCGGCCCAGAACGTGGCCCGGCCTTCGATCATGATGGAAGAGGCCAACTGGGTGCAGAACATGGAGGGTGACCTCGATTCTGCTCACCTGGACTGGATCCACAAGCGCTTGGCCAAGGACGCGCCGCTGCCCCCCATCGGCACGCAGGGTTTCTACAATCCCGACCCTGATCCGCCCCGCCTCGAAGTGGTGCGTACCGAATACGGTGCCTACTACAGCGCCAGGCGCCGGTTGGGGAACGGCACCGACTGGCACCGCATCAATCAGTTCATCTTTCCTTTCCATACCATGATCTCGGTGGGGGACATGGTGAACCTGCGATCGTTCGTGCCGCTTGATGATCATTACGCCATGCTCATCTCTCATGCGGCCTACCCCGGCAAGGTGTTCCCAGAAGCCGAAGCGCTGGCTGCCGCCGATGCCTTCGCGCCGGTGGGTGGGTACCTGCCCCGCACCAACGATCCCCGCAGCTACTTCAACACCGCAGCCAACAAACGCAACGACTATCACCGCAACCTCGAGGTCGAGAAGGACTCGATGTTCAACGGCATTCCCTTTGTGTTGAATCTGCAGGATCGAGCCATGACGGAGTTGATGTGCGGTCCCAACGATGAGCCCCTTTACGACCGGACCCAGGAGCAGCTGGGCTCCTCCGATGCCATGGTCATCGCCGTGCGTCGCCAGCTGCTCAACGCGGTGCGGGCGCTGGAGTCAGGCCAGGCTCCGCCCAACGTGGATGTGGTGGAGTTGGACCGGGTACGGGCGGCCACGCTCGTGCTGGACGAGGACGCCGACTGGAAAACCATCTCGGTCGACGCCCGCAACGCCGATTCCGGCCTGCCCCCCAGCGCCGACGTGCCCCTCATCCTCTGAAAACTTGCTGAATACGGCTGAATACGGCTGAATACGGCTGACCACAGCTGACCACAGCCGGTGGACCGAGTGGGAGGCACGATCTAGCTTCCTGCGGTGGTAATTCCACGCAAAGCGTTCGGTTGAGTGTCCGGACCGGGTTGTTGTGCGGATCTGGGGGTTTTGCCGTGCCTAACTGCGAGCTCAAAACGCTGTGAGCTGGGACCTTTCCGAAACGGCTCGAGCTCGAAAACCCCAGATCCGCACAGTGGGCTGCCCGGATCCGCACAGGGATAGATATTTCAGTATCTTTCATTAAATGTCGAGCGGCGATCAGCGGAAATGGTTGGGCTCGGGCGGTCCCAACGGTCGCGACGGGAACGGTCGCGACGGGAACGGTCTCGACGGGAACGCGCCGTGGTGGGTGGCGACCAAAGCCGACTTGCTGGCCAGGGGCGTAACCGAACACCAGTTGCGTCAAGCCCGGGAACGGGGCCATTGCCGTTCGTTGGGGCGGGGGGTGTACCTGTTCGGTCCCATGCTGAGCGGTGCGCCCGGCTGGCATCAGCAGGTAGCGGCGATGGCGTTGAAACATCCCCAGGGCGTATTCTGCGGGCAGTCGGCCGCGGCGTTGCTCGGCTTGGACGGCTTTGATCCGCCGGCACCGCTCCAGCTGCAACTCGCCCCTGGCGGCGCCTCGGGTTTGGTCTTTGGCCTGCGGCGCCAGCTTCTGGCACCACCCATCCAGATCAACGGCGTAGCCGCCACCTCGGTCGAGGAGACCTTGTTGGGGCTGGGCGAGGCGTTGGCCGCCCGTCCCGGTTGTGGTGCCGCGGTGCAGGTGCTGGATCCGGACCAGTTGGTCGAACTGGCTGTCGAGGACGCTCTGCGGCGGGGTCTGACCACCACCGAGCGTCTGTCGGACACGATGGCGATGGCACTGGCCCGCCGGGCGGGAACGGCCGTCCTGGGCCGGGTGTTGGCCGGTCGGCCCCGCGGGGCTAGGCCCACGGGGAGCTACCTCGAGACTCGGTGTCATCAGGTCTTGCACCAGGCTGGGGTGGCCGACTTCGAACGCCAGGTGGAGGTGCGCGACGAGGCCGGGGTCATCGGCATCGTCGACTTTGCTCGGGATG
>JANPEN010000387.1:0-5241 GCA_031422955.1 Acidimicrobiia bacterium | reverse complement strand
AGCAACAGGGCCGGTCACGACCAGGTGTCACCCAGAGCGACCAGCAATTGCTCTTCGTGGTCAGCGCTACGGTTATTGATCTCGATTGGGCAGAGTGGGTGACCGGCCACCTCGACGGCCTGGGCTATCGCTCCGAGTTGCTCGACCCCCCGCTGCGTTCAGGCGACGCCGCCCTCGAGGAGATCGCCGCCGTCCGGTCCGGACCCGCCGAGAGCATCGTCATCGTGTCGGCCGCGTTGTTGCAGGGGGCCAGCGCCGCGCTGCACCTGGACCAACTCTCCCCCGAAGCCCGTCCCCTCATCGCCGTGCTCATTGAGGACGTCGTGTTGCCCGCCACGTGGACCGACGCCCTTCTGGTGCCCATGTTCCAGGTCCCCGACGACTACCACGCCTCGCGCGACCTGCTGCTGACGGCTCTGGATCAGATCACCCCCCACCGCAACGAGTCCAGCGAGCTGGACAGGGCCACGGCCGAAGCCGCCGCTCGTCGCCGCCCGCAGCCCGCCCCCGTCGTGATCGACGCCTTTCCCCTCGCTCCAGCACCGGCCACTCCGGCCCCGGCGCCTGTCGAGCCGGCGACGGATTCCGACTGGGCGGACACCAGCAACGACCGCCAGCCCCCAGAATCCGATGGGATGGCCTTGGTGCCCGAAACGGCCCAACCGGCCGAGGCAACCCAGTCGACCGCCGAGCTGGCCACCGCGGACGAGGCGAGCGAGCCGGCCGAGTTACACCTGCAGGCTGCTGAGGCGCCTACCGCTCAGGCCACGACCAGCGACGAAGCCGCAGCCAACGACGAAGCACCCGGCAGCCAGGAAGCTGCGGGCAGCCAGGACCTCAGCGCGGACACGGCTGCCGAGGCCAGAACGGGGACCAGTTCGCTGTTCGCCGCCCGCCAGCTCAGCGATGCCCCCAGCCTGTCCCCCTCAGCGGCCTGGTTTGGAGCGGAGGCCATGGGCGATGCGCCGGTGGCCGCGGCCCCACCTGCACCCGTGTCGGCGGATCGTGCCGCCGCCACCAACCGCCCCGGATCGGGCTTGCTCCGCCTGGGAGGCGGGACCAAACCCTGGCAGGCGGCTCAAGCGGGCGGCGCCTCCGTCACCGAAACAGAGTCAGAGGCCACGCTCGCGGCTGCCGCCGATGCCGCCTTGACCCCAGCCGAGGCGGCCCTGGCCGACCCCGATACCGATGCTGACCAGGTCATCTCGGCCGTTCCGGTCGGACTGCTGGCCCCTGTGCCCACCGCCCCTGCGCCGCTTGCTGCTACCAACACCGCTACCGCCACCTTCGAGGAGATCACTCCGGTAGCGGAAACCGAGCTGCCCGAACCGCCACGAGAGACCCCGACGGAGTTGGTCGGCATGGCCGGCGTTTTGCGCCTGCCATTCCACTCGCCCGTGTCCCTGTGGTCGGTGGATCCGGTGTTGGAGCTGCTCGAGCAGGGCCTGCAAAGCCGCTGCGGGGAACAGAGCACGCCCCCGGTGAGTCTCTTCGGCACCATCAAGGCCCCCAGCGGCGCGCCCAAGGCTGTGACGGTGGCCCTGACCGGCTCCTCCGGAGTTGGCAAGTCCGTCATCGCCCTGACCCACGGCCATCGCCAGGCCACCCACCTCGACGTGGTGTGGTGGGTCCGGGGCCATACGCAGGCCACGGTGCGGGCCGATCTCCGGGCCCTGGCGGTGGCGGTAGGCGTCGGTGCCTCCGATACCGATGGGCTCCTGGCTGGGCTGCGAACCAAGCTCGAACAGGGCCAGGACCGCTGGTTGGTCATCATCGACGGCCTCGAGCCCGACGTGTCCCTGGAGTCGTTGCTACCCACTCAGGGACGAGGCCAGGTCCTTCTCACCTGCCCGTTCGAACCGGCGGGCGCCGATTGCGTGGCCATCGGCGCACCGAGCGCCACCGTCGCCGTTCGGGCACTGGCGGATGCCCGACCGGCCGACGCGGTGGCTGAACCCCTCGACGACGAAGCCCTGGACACCTTGGGGGCCCGCCTGGCCTTCGAGCCGTGGGGTCTGGCCCTGGCTGCCCGCCACCTCGCTTCGGGCCAGGCCTCGCCTGGCCGATTAGCTGCCCAGCTCAACCGCCCGCCCGCGGTGGGCGGTTTGGACTCCAGCCAGGTCACCTCGGCGGCGGAGGCCGCCCTGCTCGTCGTCCTCGATGCCTGGCAGCGCCACCGCCCCCAGGCGGTCGCCGCCCTCCTGGCCACCTCAATGTTGGGGTCGGGGCCGCTGCGACAAACGGACCTGGATCGCCTCGCGCCCGGCGGGGAGAACGCCACCACCCCCGACCAGCTCACCTCGCCGGAGAGGGTTGACGGTGCCGCGGCGGTGCCGCTGACCAGCTTCAGCCAAGATGGCGCCACGCGGGCCTTGCTCTGGGTCGGGGATGACCACGTGGCGATGGTTTCCTCGCTGGGCCGGGCCCTGCGGCGCCTCCAGGACGGCGCCGGCCACCAGGAGACCGTCCAACTGGCTCGCAACCTGGTCAGCGACGCCCTACCACTCCAGGCCGAGGACTCCGCCCTCGAGCTCTATGCCCCGCACGCGGTGTCGGTGCTGGCGGCAGACACTGACCAAGCCGCAGCTTCGCCCGGTTCTGAAGCCGGTTCCGCAGCGGCGATCACCGCCCGGTTGCGTACGGTGATCGCCGACTGGCATGAGCGGCTGGGAATGCTCGACACCGAGCACGCACCTCCGCCCCGGGAGCCTGTGGCACTCGTCCTCGATCAGGACCTCTCCCCGGCCCGCCCCTCCGATGAGCGATTGGCGGATCTACGGACCCGGAGCCTGGCCGCGGCCCAACAGGGCAACTATGTCGAGGCGATTCGCTATCTGGAGGAGTTGGTCGCTCGGACCGAAGCCGCCAGCGGCAGCAACGACCTGCACACCTTGTCCGCCCGCACCGACCTGGCCAATGCCCTCATCGCTTCAGGCAGCCAGCACCGGGCCCATCTGCTGTTGGCCAAGGTGCTCGATGACACTCGCCAAAGCTTCGGCGAGGACCACCCGGCAACCCTGTTGGCCATGCACAACCTGGCCAACAGCCACGCCGATCTGGGGCGGCACCCAGAAGCGCTGGCCCTTCGGGAGAGCGTGTTGGGGGCCCGCCTGGAGGCCCTGGGTGCCGAACACCCCCAGACCGTGTCGGCCAAAGGCAACCTGGCCAACAGCCTGGCTGCGCTGGGTCGCTCGTCGGAGGCGCTTGGCCATCGCGAAGCGGTGGCGGACGTGCGTCGACGCAACCTTGGCTTCGACCATCCTCACACCCTCGGTGCGCTCAACAACCTGGCCAACAGCTATGCAGAGGTCGGCCGCCACGCCGACGCCCTCCGGTTGCGCCAAGAAGTGCTGCAGGGCCGGAGCCAGACGCTGGGCGCGGACCATCCCCACACCATCACCGCCCGCAACAACCTGGCCAACAGCCTCGCGGCGGTCGGCCGCGACGAGGAGGCCCGCCGCGAGCGGGCCACCACCCTGACGGTGTGCGAGCGGGTGTTGGGCGCTGATCATCCCCACACCATCACCGCTCGAGCCAACCTGGCCTTCAGCTCCGCCCCCCGTCCGACGCCCCGCGCAGAGCCGGCCGAGGCCACCCCCGTCTTCGGATCCCACGCCTACGGGCCGCCGGCCCAGTCGAGCACGCCGACCCTCGTCGTGGCGGGTGGTTTGCATCCCGCTGAGGAGGCCACACCGTCCAAGCGCAAGCGGTTCTGGTTCTTCCGCCGCTGATGTCGACACACGGCGCACGTGGGCGTAGCCGCAGAGCGTTTCCTACGCTGAGCCAGTGACCTCCCTCACTGCGCCCCTCTCCGAACTACGCCGTCGGGTCGAACGCGACGTCGCTGGTCTGTTGACCTCCCCCGAGCGGCCAGTCTCTGTCGACGTGCATCGCCCGGCGGGCGATCTCGGCCTTTTCGGACCGGAGTCGGTGGCCTGGAAGGTCCACGCCAACCGGTGCGGGCTGGTGGGGGGCCTGCGGGCGCTGCTGCTGCAGACAATGCATCCCCTGACCATGGCCGGCGTGGCCGAGCACTCGGACTATCGGGCGGATCCTTGGGGTCGTTTGCACCGCACCGGCGGTTTCATCGGGGTGACCACCTACGGCTCGACCGCGGCGGCCGAGGCGGCCATCGCCGTCGTTCGCCGGGTCCATGAACGGGTGCAGGGCGTCGCCCCCGATGGCCGGGCGTACCAGGCCAACGATCCCCATCTGCTGGCTTGGGTGCACGACACTGAGGTAGACAGCTTCCTGCGCGCCTACCAGCGCTACAGCGGGGGGGACCTCACCCCCGCCGAGGAGGACCGATACGTGGCGGAGATGGCCGAGGTGGCGATTCGCCTAGGAGTGGTGGACCCACCCCGGACTCGGGCCCAGTTGCGCCAGGCCCTCATCGCCTACCGACCCGAGCTCACCGCCACCCGCCAGGCTCGCCAGGCCGTCCGTTTCTTGTTGTGGCCGCCCTTGCCGACGTATCTGCGCCCTGCCTACGGGGTCTTGGCCGCCGCCTCGGTGGGGTTGCTGCCTGGCTTCGTGCGTCGCGAGTTGTGGCTACCCACCGCACCGCTTGCCGATCCGCTGCTGGTCCAGCCGGCCACCCGGCTGCTGCTGCAGGGCCTGGGGGCAACGTTGGGCAGCGAACCGCCGGCCCTGCGCCTGGCTCGAGACGGTTCGCACCCGCCCGGAGCGCCCGGGCCAACCGACGCCGAGCCGGCGGCCCCTGCTGGCCCCGGGGCGGGGCCCGCGCCGGGAGAAGGCGGGCTGGTCAGCCCCGCTGGGTTGCCCACGCCAACGGCTCGCCCGTCTCGACCAGGGTCGCGGGCGCCCCGACCGCGGACTCGAGGCCAATCGGCGGGCGGCCTTGGCGATCAATCGTTGAGGGCCGGGAAGCGAACGCGGGCGTCCCAGCCATCGCCGGCGCGGCCCACGGATTGATCGGGGCCGGCGTTAACAGGTTGGGACCTTCTTGGGGGTCGAGCAGCTTGCGCATGAGCCGCAGCTGGCCCACGACGTGGTCTTCCAGCTCCCCAAGTTGACCGATGTCGCCCCGCAGCTCGTCGACCTTGGTATGGAGGGCCTCCAACTTGGCCTGCACCAGCAGTTCTTGGTGACGCTGCAGGCGCCGGTTGCGACGGCGTTGACGCCGGTAACCGCGGGCCAGCAGCCCGAAGCTGACCAACAGGGTGGCGACCGACACGACGGAAATGGTAAGGGCCAGGGCGAAATTCAGATCGATCCAGC
>JANPEN010000386.1:0-4373 GCA_031422955.1 Acidimicrobiia bacterium | reverse complement strand
GCCGCCAGCGCGGCGGCCAGTGCCGGGGCGATGACCGCCGCCCTCTCCACCGTGGAGGGTCGCGCCCACCCCGCACCGCTACGCCTGGCCGTCCTGGGAGCGCTCGGCCAACTGGCCACCGCCCGTCACATGTCCCGGCGGCTGGGACTCCTCGACATCTACACCACCGACGCGGCCACCTACCGCTACAGCCAGGCCTCCCGAGCACTTTCGATAGCCGGCGCGGTGGGTTTGGCCCTGGGCAAAAACCATCGAGCGTTGACCCTGCTGGCCGCCTTGGCGGTGGCTCCCGGCTCCCTCTCCGAACGCCTGGCCACCCTACGGCCGGCACCGCTTCCGCCCAGGACCCCGCCCACGTGCTCGGCTCGCCTCCGGGCCCGCCCACGTGAAGTCCCAGGTCAGGGTAGTTGAGATTCTCAGATCGGACGGTCTTAGCACCTTCGAGCACTAGCAGTTGCGCCACCGACCGGCCACACTGGTCCGATGAGCGAATCCCCGGGGCGCCGCCGCGTGCAGTTGACGACCGCCGCCGAGCTTTCCTCACTGCGACCTTCTCCCCATCGGTTGGGTGCATTCGGCCTACGAACGCTGGTCACCGCCGCCTTCATCGGAACGAGCGTGGGCTCCATGTTCGCCCTGACCTCGCTCTTCCACACCTCCGCAACCGAGGGACTGGGCGCCACGATCTGGACGCCGGCCAATAAGACCGCGGCCGCTTCGGCCCCCGGCGCCGACGGCTGGTCTGATTCGCTGGCCGGCATGAATGCGCCGGAAGCGACCACCACCCTGGCCAACGCATCGCCGACCACGACCGAGCCCAGCAGGGCCGAATCCTCCAACTCGTCGTCGAGCCCCTCGTCCAAGTCGACCGCCAGCTCCGCTCCGGCCGGCGGCAGCGCCAACAACGGCCCCCGTAACCCGCCCGAGAGCGGATCGGATGGGTCCACGGCCACCCCACCCACCGCCGGCGGAACGACCGTGACCAACCCGGGCAACCCAGGTTCGGCCAATAGCGGATCAGGTTCCACCAACGAGAGCGCGACCACCAGCACCCCTACCACCAATTCGCCCACCACCAGTTCACCCACCGCCGCCGGATCGGGATCGAAATCCGGGCCAGGGTCTGGTTCGAGCCCTGCCGCTTCTGGATCTACCAGTACCAGTACCAGTACCAGTACCAGTACCAGTACCGTCAGCAGCGACAGCACCGCATTGACCGCGTCACGCTCGGGAAACTCCCGCCCAGGCAATTCAGGGTCAATGGAGGCGGGTTCGGGGTCGGGCAACTCGTCGAACTAGCTCGCCTAACGGAGCAACTAGATCCCTGGTAGATGTTGGTGAGCCCACAATGCCGCCTGCGTGCGGTCGCTGACGCCGATGCGCTGGAAAATGTGGGTGAGATGAGCCTTCACCGTCCGCTCGGTTATCTGTAGCTCGCGTGCGATCTGCTTGTTGGCCAGGCCCCGATGAACAGCCCGCAAAACCTGAAGCTCTCGTTCAGTGAGGTCTCCAACGGGCCCTCGGGTCGGCCGGCCCGATTGCAGTATCGTCCGAGCCACCAACGGATCGATCACCGACCCTCCGGTCATCGTCGCTCGGATACCACCGAGTATGGTATCGGGCTCGGAATGCTTCAGTAGATACCCCACCGCGCCGTGTTCGAGAGCAGTGGCGATGGACTGCCGATCCGCCAGCGAGGTCAGCACCACCACCTGAACCCCCGGTCGCGCTTCGAGGATACGGCGGGTCGCTTGCGCCCCATCCAAATTGGGCATGGACAGATCCATGAGGACGACATCCGGGGCGGTCGCTACCACGATGCGCAGTGCCTCGATCCCGTCGGCCGCCTCGCCCACCACTTCGATGTCCTCGGTCGTGGCGATGAGGTCGCGAAGGCCCCTGCGCACAATCATGTGGTCGTCAACAATCACGACCCTGATCATGCCCCCCCGCCCATCTTCTCGTTCGGTTGGTTCATGTCGGCACCTCGATGATCACCCGGGTCCCGCTACCCCAGTCGGACTCCACAAACACGTCGCCGCCGCATTCGCTGATGAGATCGGCCAATACCCGCATCCCGACATGACCGTCGCTCCGAGATTCCAGCAAACCGCTGGGGTCGAACCCGACACCGTCATCCTCGACGATAAGCACAGCCCGCCGCGGATCCTGGCGTACCGACACCGTGACGCTACGGGCGCTGGCGTGTTTAGTGACGTTGCGAAGGGCCTCCTGGGCGGAGCGGTACAACAACGCAGTCACCTCATCGCTTAGGGCCGGCGTCGAAAGCTCGACCTGCAGCGAGGTAGTCAACCCGTGCCCAGACAGGCGCGCCACCAGCGAACCGAGCGCCGATTCCAACCCTTCGTCGGTCAAATTCGGCGGGTACAGATCCACCAACAGCGAGCGCATACCTTGGACCGAGGCGCGGATGTGTTCGGCCGCCTCGGTGACCTGAGGTTGCAGCCGAGGGGGTAGATCCAGGGATCGACCCACCGCCGACAAGGTGAAAGCGACGCCGCTGAGATTTTGCACTACCCCGTCGTGGAGATCAGCAGCTATGCGACGTCGCTCGTTGCCGGAGGCTTCGATGGCTTGGCGCAGCAGGAGCTCACGATCGGCCTGTTCGCGGCGCAAGCGACGAGCCAGATGCCAAACCACCGGCACCTGGGCCAGTTGCAGGGCAACGAGGGCGCTCAACGAGATCGGGGCATAGGTTCGCCACGCTCGCCGAGCTGCTAGTTGCACCGTGGAGCTTTTGAAGTAGGCCTCGAACAACAGCGGTTCGCCGTCAGGTCCATTTATGCGGGTGTAGACCTCCAGCTGGGGGACGGAAGTGTCCTCTAACCCGTTCTCGGGGGCTCGCATGTCGCTTATCCCAGCGTTGGTACCCCCGTCGCGCAGGATGGCTAGTTCGACCTCGTCGAAGCTGTACTGCTCACCAATCAGGCGGGAGTCGTTGGAGTACAGCACGGTCCCATCGGCCGCCCAGATCTTTACCCGCAGCAGAGAGTCGTTCAGCACCCTGGCCGAAACCAGCTCGTGCAATGCATCGAGGGCGACAGCGTCCCGCTGCAGCACACCGGGGGTTATGGCCGGCTCGACGATGCCCACGGCAATGAGCCAGGTAGTCTGACGGGCCTCCCGGGTGGCCTGGGTGAGACCACTGCGCCGACTGGCCCAAGCCGTCACCGATACCGCGGTGGACAGCGCCACCATACCGGCTAGTACGAACAGGGCGATGAGCCGGCGAACGGTGAGGGGACGATGGTGGGACCCCGGTCGGCCCCGATGCACCTCGTCCACGACCCCGACCGTACCACCGCGTCGTCGGGGCGCTGTCGTCAGGGAGGAAGGCTCCGGGCCTACCAACATCATGCTCGGTCGCTCAAACGGTCCATTCACCGTGCGCATTGCCGGGGAACAGACCGGTTCCCGGCATCGGACAGGCGCTGGAACAGACCGCCCGCAGCCACCAATCGATCAGGAGGGCCGTCTTCGACCACTCGGCCGCCGTCGATCACAAGCACGCGGTCGGCCAGGCGTACCGTCGACAGCCGGTGGGCGATGACGATGGTGGTGCGGTTGGCCGGCAGGTTGGATAGCGCCTCGATGATCAACTCCTCCGATTCGGTGTCGAGGGCGCTGGTGGGCTCATCAAGGATGAGGATGGGCGCGTCACGCAGGATGGCTCTGGCGATAGCCACCCGTTGACGCTGCCCGCTGGAGAGGTTGGCCCCGCGTTCGCCCAGCTGGGTATCCAACCCGTGGGGCAAGCGGCAGGAGAACTCATCGACCAGGGCTAGGCGGGCCGCTCGCTCGATCTGGGCGGTCGACACCCAGGGCCGGCCCAGCGCGATGTTCTCCCGCAGGGTGGCGTGCAACAGGCTGCAGTCCTGCAACACCACGCACACCTGTTGCCGTAACGAGCGCAAGGCGAGATCGCGCACGTCGTAACCGTCGATCTCCACCACCCCCTCAGTTGCATCGATCAAACGAGGGATGAGCGAGACAATGGTGGTCTTGCCTGCGCCTGTCGGACCGACCAGCGCCACCTTTTCGCCGGCGCCGATGGACACATCGACATGGCGCAGCACCGCTTCACGGCCATAGTCGAAGCTCACATCAACCAGCCTGATCCCCCCGCGAAGGCGATGGTTGTGCACCGCGTGGGGGTGATCCACGATTTGGGGTTCCTCGTCGAGCAGGTTCCGGAGGCGGTCGGTGGATACCGCACCCTTGCTGGTAACTCGTCCCAGCTTTGAAAGGGACTTGAGCGGTTTGTAGATGGAACCCACGTAGGTGACGAACACCAGCAGCTCGCCTACCGTCAACGCCCCGGCCCGCACCCGTTCAGCTCCGAACCACAACAC
>JANPEN010000385.1:0-7157 GCA_031422955.1 Acidimicrobiia bacterium | reverse complement strand
ACCGCATGACCATGACCCCCTATCTTCGGGCCGGCCTGGCCAAACCAGCCCCCGACCGCGACGGCATCGACGCCCCCTTTTGGGAGGGCCTGCGCCAGGAGAAACTGCTGCTGCAGCGCTGCAACGGCTGCGATCGTTGGCAGTGGGGTCCCGAGTTTGTGTGCCACCGTTGCCATTCGTTCGACCTGCGCTTCGAGGAAACCCCGGCCGAGGGCATTCTCTACAGCCATCAGCGGATCTGGCATCCGGTGCATCCAGCACTGCTCGAGCAGGGGCCCTACGTGATCGCCCTGGTCGAGTTGCCCCAGGCCGATGGGGTTCGCCTGGTCGGCAACCTCATCGGGGATCCCCACCAGCCCCTGATCATCGGCTCGAAGGTGCACGGCGTTTTCGAGCATCATCCCGACGACGATCCGGCCCACACCCTGCTTCAGTGGGTGGTTGCCTGACCACAAATCCCCCAATGGGTCATTCTCCCCCTCCGAGTGGGACTCAGAGTGTTCGCTCGTACACTTTGTGAGGCATCGGACCGACCCAGGGCGGGTCGGCATCCAAGGAGGAACGGTCATGCCTACTGGCCCCATGAGTGCAGCAGATGAGCAGCGACGACGGGCACGATCCCGCAGGATGGTGGCAGCCACCGCCTTGGCGTCGGGCTTGTTTCTGCTCGGTCAGGCGGTCGTCGGCTCCTCTGAGGTCGACGACGCGGCCCAGTCCGAAACGGCGGATTCCCTGGTTGACCAGGCCCTCGAGCTGGGCCTGCTGTCCGAGGACGAGCTTTCCGGCGCGGCGGTAGAAGCCACTTCGGCCGTGCCCACCGTCACTTCTGTGTTGCCGATCGCTGGTCCCCTCAAGGGCGGCCAGATCGTGGTCGTCACCGGCACGGGGTTCAACAGCTCGAGCGCGGTGAACTTCAGCAACACCGCCGGCGATACTGCCGCCACCAACTACGCCATTGCCTCCGACACCAAGATCGTGGCCACCGTGCCCGACGCGGCGGCGGCAGGGGCCAAGACCATCAAGGTCACGAACACCGACGGCACCAACACTTCGGGCCCGACCTACACCTACGGCGCCCCGGTGATCACCTCGGTGCTGCCCGCCTCCGCCGACCCCGCCACCACCAAGGTCGTGACCATCACTGGTACCGGCTTCAACGGCGCGGTCCTGGCCGACGTGAAGTTCGGCACCTGGGCCCCCAAGGCCATCTGGGTCGTTTCCGATACCCAGATCATCGCCCAAACGCCCATCGATGACACCGTGGCCAGCCCGGCTGTGAACGTTACCGAAGGCATTGCCGAGGTAACCGTCACCCGCAACTCGGTGGTCAGCGCCGCCGTCGCCGGCTCCAAGTTCCTCTTTAGCCCCGGCGTGCCCACCATCACCACCCTGGGCACCACCGGCGCCCCCGTTACCGGCACTGACGGTGCCGCAGTGGCCAGCCTCATGACCATTACCGGAACACGCCTGTGGGGCGTGACCAAGGTCAACTTCGGTACCACCGCAGTGACGCTGGCCGCCGACATCGTGGTGGCCACCGATGGGCTGTCCATGACTGTCAAGGTTCCCACCCGCACCACCAGCGGTCCCGTTGATGTGACGGTGGAGAACGTGATTGGTCTGAGCGTCACCAACCTCAAGACCCGCTTCAACTACATCGGCACGGTCGCCCCCACCATCACCTCGGTCACCCCCAACGTGTTGGACAAGGCGGCCTCCGGTGGCGGCGGCACCTTCCTGGTGGTCGGAACCGGCTACACCGGTGTCACCACCGCCAAGGTCACCCTCAAGTGCACCGCAGATGTGACCCCCACCGCAGTGGTGGTGGTCAGTGACACCAACCTCATCGTCACCGCCGCCGGCAACGCCGGCACCGCCGAGTTCTGTGGGCTGGAGATCGTGAACCCGGTGGACTCGACCAAGAAGGTCACCCTGGCCAACGGCGTGCGCTACGTCTGAGCGAGCTGATCGCACTCGATCGGTCCGCTGAGTCGGACTGAATCACCTAGCTGATGGGAGCGTCGTCCGCGGCGCTCCCATCAGCGCGTCACCCCGTCAGCTGCTTCGCCAATCGGCTGGTCTTGAACGGTGGCGGATCAACCGCTGCGGCGGGCGCGGGAGGCGGGCGAGGCCTTGGTGTCCGCCCAGCCGTTACGCATGCCGGCCGACAGGCCACCATCGACGGGGAGATCCACCCCGTTGACCCAACCGCTTCGACCAACCGCCAGCCAGCAGATGGCTTCGGCCTCGTCGATGGGCTGGGCCGGCCGGCCCACCTGGTCGTTCAGCCAGGCCATCTGCTCCGCGCCCGTATCGGCCTCGAAATGGGGAAACAGCGGGGTGATCACCGGGCCGGGGCTGATGCTGTTGACCCGAATGCCCTGGGTCACGACCCGACCGGCCAGGCGCTGCGTGTAGGCCACCACCCACTCCTTGGACAACACGTAGGCGGTGGGCCCACCGCGGTCATACGCCTTGGCCACCTCAATGCCGGCCTCGAAATCGGCCGCGTCGTCGAGCGCGTTGATGCGATCGAGATGCCGCTCCCAGGCCATGCCGGCCAGCGAAGCAATGTTGACAATGGACCCGCCGGGCGCGGTGATCTTGCCTGCCGCCAACAGCGCCTCGGTCAGGTGGCGCAACCCGTAGACGTTGACCCGGAAGACCAGCTCCGAACCCATTGAACCCGCCACTCCGGCCACGTTGAGCAGGGCGTCGTAGGGTCCGTTGAGCTGGGGAAGCACGGCGTCGATGGAAGCGGGATCGGACAGGTCGCAATGGAAGTGGTGGGCGGCACCCGCTGGCGCCTCCTTGACGTCGAGCGAGGTGACCTCGTGGCCTTCCGCCACCAGCATCTGCAAGGTGGCATTGCCGATGCCGGTGGAGGCCCCGGTCAGTAGTACGCGCTTGGCCATGTTGTCGTTCTCCCTAGTACTGGCGATGGGCGGGGATCGTATCCCGACCCGCGCACCTGAGCCTGCCCGATAGCGACGGACCGATAGCGACGGACCGATGGGACGGACAGGGTCCTTGAGTAGGATCCGCGGCGGGCGCGGCCACCGCAGGCCCCGACCCGGAGATTGACCGCGGAGGCCGGCGTATGAACCTCACCGACGAGGAACTCGAACAGTTCGAACGCGAGGGCTACCTTTTCCTGCCCAGCCGGTTCGAGCTGACCGAGGCGGCCATGCTGCGAACCGAAGCGGACCGGCTCTTCGCCACCGACCGCCAGGAGGTGTGGCGGGAATCCTCCGGCGCTCCCCGCACCGCCTTCGCCGCCCACCAGTGGTCCGAGCCCTTTCGCCGTTTGGGTCTGCACCCCCGTCTGATCGGGCCCGTCGAGCAGATCCTGGGCGGCCCGGTCTACATGCATCAGTACAAGGTCAACGCCAAGGCCGCTTTCGATGGTGAAGTGTGGCAATGGCACCAGGACTACGGCACCTGGCAACGAGACGACGACATGCCCGAGCCGTTGGCCATGAACATTGCCGTGTTCTTGGACGAGGTGACCCCGGCCAATGGACCGCTGCTCTTCATCCCCGGCAGCCACCGCGAGGGCGTTTATGAGGCCGGCCACGATCTGGCTACCACCTCCTACCCGTTGTGGACGCTGGACCGTGACACCATCACCCGCCTGGCCGAACGGGGCGGGGTGGTGGCCCCCGTCGGGCCGCCCGGTTCGATCATCCTGTTCGACGGCTGCCTGGTCCACGCCAGCCCGGCCAACATCAGCCCATTCGGGCGGGTCATCGTCTATCTGTCGTTGTGCCGGGTGGACAACCACATTCGCGCCTTCAACCGGGCCGAATGGATTGCCCATCGCGAGTTCACCCCCATCGAAGCGATGGACGACGACTGCCTGGTCGAGCTGGTCGCCGCCGAGGCGTCCCGGTGAACCTGCACCGGCTGGCCCAGCAACGGGCCCAACAGGGTCGCGAGGTGCGGGTCGGGCTCATCGGCGCCGGCAAGTTCGGTTCCATGTTCTTGGCTCAGGTCCCCCACTCGCCGTTGCGGGTGAGCGCCATCGCGGATCTCGACGTGGACCGCGCCCGCCGCGCCTGCCGCCAGGTCGGCTGGTCAGAGTCCCTGGTGGACGCCACCGCGTTTACCGACTCCGCCCAGGAGCTGGTGAGCCGCGGCGACGTGGATGTGGTGGTCGAGGCCACTGGTAATGCCATCGTCGGCGTCGAACACGCCCTGGCCTGCTTCGCCGCCGGCAAGCACCTGGTGGCTGTAAATGTGGAGGCCGACGCCCTGTGCGGGCCCCGCCTGGCCCTGGCCGCGGCCGACGCCGGGGTGGTCTACTCCCTCGCCTATGGTGACCAGCCGGCGTTGGTCTGTGAACAGGTGGACTGGGCCCGTTCCTGCGGGTTCGAGGTGGTGGCGGCGGGCAAGGGCACCAAGCACCACCCCAGCTACCACCGCTCCACCCCCGACACCATCTGGGATCACTACGGCCTCAGCGCCGAGCAGGCGGCGGCAGCCGGCATGAACAGCCAGATGTTCAACAGCTTCTTGGACGGCACCAAGTCCGCCATTGAGATGTGCGCCATTGCCAACGCCACCGGGCTGACCCCCGCGCCCAACGGGTTGCAGTTCCCGCCCTGCGGGGTGGACGATCTTCCCCACGTGCTGCGCCCGTCCAGCGAGGGCGGGGTGTTACACCACAAGGGCCAGGTGGAAGTGGTGTCCAGCCTGGAACTCGATTTCCGCCCGGTGTTCCGCGATCTGCGCTGGGGGGTGTACGTGGTGCTCGAAGCGCCCAACGACTACGCCGCCGGCTGTTTCGCCCAGTACGGGCTTCGCACCGACAGTACCGGCCGGTATGCGGCGATGTACAAGCCCTACCACCTGATTGGGCTGGAGCTGAACGTTTCCATTCTGTCGGCCGCTCTGCGAGGCGAGCCCACCGGTTGCGCCGAGGGATGGCGGGCCGATGTGGTGGCCACCGCCAAACGTTCCTTGCGGGCCGGTGAGGTGCTCGACGGCGAGGGCGGCCATACCGTGTGGGGCAAGCTGATGCCGGCCGCCGATTCGGTGGCGTTGGGCGGTTTCCCGTTGGGTCTCAGCCACGGTGTGCGCCTGATCAACGATGTCCCTGAGGGCCAGCCCCTCCGCTGGGCCGATGTCGAGAGCGGCGCCGACAGCGGCGCCGACAGCGCCGCCCACCGCCTTCGGGCCGACCTGGAAACCAGCGCCGGCTCCACCCGCCTCACCCAGCCCGCCGGGCGCTAAGCCGTACCGGAATCCCCCACCACTCCCCCAGCCAAACCGCGCTGGCGACGCATCACCGCTCGCGCCCAACATCCGTACCCTGCCCCCGCGTCCCGCACCCCGCGTCCCGCACCCCGGCGTTCGCTTCCCGCCGGCTCGTACCCGCTCGGAGCGAATCGGCACCGAATCGCCACCGATTTTTACGTGACGTGGTGGCGATTTCACGGTATGTGACCGTCCGGGAGTGGCCGAGCCGCCGCTGTGCGGATCTGGGGTTTTCTCGGCTCCAGCCGGAGCTCGAAAACGCCCTGACCAGGACAAACACCAACAGGACCCGGAGGCAAAACCCCAGATCCGCACAATGGGCACCCCAGATCCGCACAACAGGGGGCCGAACACACGGAACCGGACGGCACCATCACGTTGCGCGCCGACTCCGCCACCACCAACCCCGAGGAGTGAGCGATCGGCGTCGAACAGTGAGCATTAACCGCCGCTACGGCCGGCGCGGGCAGGGGGAGGGGGTCAGGGTTAGATGTAGCGGGTCCCGTAGACCACGGCATTGACGTCGCGTTTGGTGAGCGCGGCGGCCTTGGCCGGCTGCGCCGCGTAGCGCGCCGCGATGGCACGGGCTTCCGTCATCAGTTCGACCGGGGAAACCACCTTGTTGACCACACCGAGCTGGCGCAACTCCTCGGCCCCGAAGCGCCGGCACAAGATGACCGCCTCCTTAGCCAACCACGGCCCCAGCGAGTGGGTGAGAGCAAAGCTGGACAGGCCGCGGAAGGGCGCCCCCAAATCCACCTCCGGCACCCAGAACTGCGCTTCGGGCACGGCCACGCAATAGTCGGCGGCCAAGGCCAACGTCCAGCCCCCGCCCACCGCGTGCCCGTTTACAGCAGCTACCGTCATCACGTCGAGATGGGCCAACAGGTCGAAAACCCGCCCGATCACCCGGGGTCCTCCAGCGAAGCCGCGCAACTCGTTCTGTTCGACTCGTACCACCGTGGCCGGTTCGGCCCCGGCGCAGAACACGCTGCCGGCCCCGGTGAGGATCAGCGCCCGGGTATGGCCGTCGTCGCGCACCCGGAACAGCAGCTGCTCCAACTCGCTGAGCACGGCAGGGTTGAGCCCGTTGCGCCGTTCGGGCCGGTTGAAGGTCAGCGTGGTGACCGGACCGTCGGACTCCAACCGGAAGAATTGGGGCGCCTCGGCCCCCACGTTTGCCATGGCCCGAAGCTAGCTGGCTATCGCGGCCACGGAAACGAACGGCACTGGGCTGGCAGACTGGGTCTATGACGTCAACCACGAGGACAACCATCCTGTATGAGCGCGTCGGCGCGGTAGCCGCCATCACCATGCACCGGCCCCAATATCGCAACGCCCAATCCCGGGTCCTGCTGGAGGAACTCGACGACGCCTTCACTGAGGCCATGGCCGACCACGGCGTGCGCGTGGTCGTGCTCTTTGGCAGCGGGGAACACTGGTCTTCCGGCCACGACATCGGCACCCCCGAGGAGCTGGCCGACCGCCAGGCCCGGCCCTACCCCGAGGGCGTGCTCGGTGTGCAGCAGCGCTCCTGGGATTGGAACGTGGCAAACACGCTGCGCTGGCGGGACCTGCCCAAGCCGACCCTGGCCGCAGTGCAGGGCATGTGCATCTACGGCGGTTGGATGATCGCGGCGGCCATGGACCTGATCGTGGCCGCCGACGATGCCCGCTTTGTACCTTTCCTCTTTCAATATCAATCCACGCCGTGGGACATCGGCGCCCGCCGAGCCAAGAACCTCATGTGGGAACAGGGCCTGCTCGACGCCCACCAGGCCCAAGAGCTCGGCTTCGTGTCCGACGTGGTACCCCGGGCCGACCTGGAAGAGGCGGCCATGGCCAAGGCCGCCCGCATCGCCGGCCTCGACCCATTGGCGGCGCAGCTGATCAAACGG
>JANPEN010000384.1:0-1608 GCA_031422955.1 Acidimicrobiia bacterium | reverse complement strand
ACCATCTGCTTCGGAGACCTGACCGTGCCGATGCGCGACCTGAAGGGCTATCGCTACATGGAACGAATGCTTGCCGACCCGGGTCGGGAGTTCCACGTGCTCGACCTCGTGGCAGTCGAACGGGGTTCGCTCCCAACCGGTCCCATATTCCACCACGGCGAGGATGCGGTCACCGTCGGAGTCGGTGCGGGGCTCCCGCTCATCGATGACGAGGCGCGAGATGCCTACCGTCGCCGTTTGGCTGAGGTCGACGATGACATCGAGGAGGCCACCCGGATGAACGACGTCGGTCGTGTCGAGCTCGCACAGCGCGACCAGGAGTACCTGCTCGCCGAGCTGGCGAGAGCCGTAGGGCTGGGGGGCCGTCCTCGATCCTTCGGCGGCACATCCGAGCGCGCCCGCACCAGCGTGACTCGGTCACTGCGCTACGCACTGGGGCGCTTGGCCCAACATCATCCGGCCTTGGCAGCGCACCTCGATCAGAGCGTGCACACTGGGACTTATTGCGTCTATACGCCTGATCCACTCTCGCCGATCGCCTGGCATCTCTGAGATCACCAACAGCGTCCTGTTCGAGCAAGCCGGGTCGGCCGTGGTGCTTACGCCCAGCGCGTGGGGTACCGACGCTCAGAATCCTGGCGCGCCGAGTCAGGCACCCGCCGCACCTGCCCCATACCGACGAGCGCGCGAGGCGCCCTCTCGGTAGTTGTTCGCGGATCGAGGGTCAATCCGCAGATCTGGGTCTCCGGACAGCACCAGCGCAGCGTTGTGGTTGACGAGTTGGTTCGAAAAGCATCTCGAAGTCGGCATGACGCGATCGCTCGTGGCCATTCGGAACCGGCTCCAGCGCGCCGCATGGGAACGATTCGCCGGTCGGGCGACGGCCGGTCCGGTGCAACGCGAGGTGCTGTTGGCAGCATTTCTGGGAGCGGCGCTGTCCCCGTCCTCGATCAACGCTGCCGGAGGGGGCCGTAGGGATCTAGCCTGGCCTGGTAACCTTTTCCGAGCGCGCCTGGTTGCAGGCACGCTCGATGCAGGGGCGGATCTGGGCCTTAGCGGCGAGGTGAGTTGACCGTCCCCGGCACCAACCCCGGCGGACCCCCACCAACGGTCCCATCCCGCTGGCGGGCGACACCGTGTCTGGAACCGCCGGCGCTGGCGGCGAGAACAGATATTCGCAACGACGTCGCCGACTGTTCGTTGAGCGTTCACAGCGAAGGGTGGGAACCAGTAACACGGATGGGCAGACTGGGAGCTATGGACGAACGCATCTCCTGGCGCGCAACACTGATTACTGCACTCCTCAACGCAGTGGACCGAGGCGAACGCCTCTCGAAGGCAACACTTCTCCAACATATTGCGGACAACGATGTACTTGAGTGGATGGACGAAGCTTTCTCGCCCCCTGTCCTCATTCTCAGAACTTTCGACGAACTCGCCCAGCTGTCGTTACGCCTCACCTTAGAGGAACATGCAAAGCTGGATCAGGATAGGACCGCCCACGGCGTGAAGCATGATGGTCTGCTCCTGATCGCGGCATGGCTCAGCCAAGACATACTGCATCTATCGCGAGACGCAGAGGCCTGTGCAGGCGCTAGGCGCTAGGCG
>JANPEN010000383.1:0-1851 GCA_031422955.1 Acidimicrobiia bacterium | reverse complement strand
GCCGCGATCGGTGGACCAGCGCAACATGTTGACCACGTCGTCTTCGAGGAGCACCCGGTAGCCCAGCACGCCGTGCTGACCAGGGGTGAGCCCGGTCGCGATTGAGGTCAAGGCAGCCGCGGTAGTGGAGGGGGCGACGGTGATGAGCGGGCCGCCCTCCAACTCAGCCAGGGTTGCCATGTCGCCGCGGTGGTGTTGCAGCTGCTCCCAACCCAATCCGTCCAAGACCAACAGCACCACCTGAGAGGCTGCCAGGGCGGAGGCGGGCAGCCAGCCCGGGGCGTGGGACCACTCGATCAGGGCCGGGACCAGGTTGGACAGACAGGCTCCGGCGTAGTCGGGGACCACGTAGCCGTCGGGATCGCCTTCTTCGGGCACGTGGACCACCCCGTTAGCTTGCCTGCTCGGCTCATGGCGGACCAAGCAAGCAAAAGTGTACGACCGCCGCCGGCACTCGCGGGCCCCAACGGCCGCCGAGGGCGTTCACCAAGGACGGGCTCACCGTGGCACGCCCCGGGCGGTCCTACGATGGGGCTATGAAGGTGTCGACCCGGGGTGACTACGCCAGCCGCGCGCTGCTGTCGCTGGCGCTGCACGCCAACGATGGTCGGCCCAACTCGGTGCGCGACATCGCCGAGCGCACCGGCCTCCCCCAGCCCTATCTGGAGCAGATTCTGCTCGCCCTCAAGGGGGCAGGGCTGGTGCGCTCCAAGCGCGGCGTGGGAGGCGGCTATGTGTTGGCCCGCCTGCCTGAAGACATCTCCTTGGCCGAGATCGTCGGTGCGGTGGACGGGCCCATTGCGGCGGGCGATTTCGGTGCGCCCCATGCCGATGGGGCATGCGATCACGAGGGCCAATGCGTGCTGTTGGCCATCTGGGGCGACGTCGGCACCCGGATGCGCACCCTGCTGACCTCCATCTCGCTGACCGATATCGCCGAGATGTCCAGGGGCAACAAGATCTGGCCGAGCTGATCGGCGGCCCGCCGCGAGGTGCCCCGGTGGGCACGGGGTACCCGATGGGCAACGGGTAACCCCGACCGCCAGACGGGTTTTAGGGACGATTCGACGTCGATTCGCCGCTAAAACAGGTGGGCCCTTCGCTGCTAGAAGGCGGGGGAGTCAGGCTTTCTGAGGTTCCGCTGAGCAGGGCCGGGCGCAAACCATGCAACACCGCCTGCAGGTCAGCTGGCGCTTCGGCGTCGAATCGGACCTGGTGGCCGCCGTCAGGGTGGAGGAATACCAGGCGGGTGGCGTGCAGGAAGGGCCGGGTCAAGCCGAGCCGAAGGCGACCGCCCCCGTAGGTCGGGTCGGCCACCACCGCCAGGCCGATGGCTTGGAGGTGGACCCGGATCTGGTGGGTACGCCCTGTCTCCAGCTCGCAGGCCAACAGCGACAACGCCTCGGGCTCGCTGAAGGTCTCCAACAGGCGGTACCGGGTGCGAGCAGGGCGACCCGACGCGGTCACCGCCCAGCGGGTGGGGTCGTGGCGGGAGCGGCCGATGGGGGCGTCGATCAGCCCGGAAGCGGCGTCAGGGTGGCCGATCACCAGAGCCAGATAGCGTCGCTGCACGCTGTGGGCGGATAGCTGGGCAACCAGCTCGTGGTAGGCCTGGTTGGTCCGAGCCACCACCAGCAAACCCGAGGTGCCCCGGTCGAGGCGGTGCACGATGCCGGGACGGTGAGCCTCGCCTACGTCGACCAGCTCCGGATAGCGGGCCAGCAGCCCCTCGACCAGGGTGACCTCGTGCACGCCGTTGCCCGGATGCACCACGATTCCGGCGGCCTTGTTGAGCACGATGACGCTGTTGTCCTCGAAGACGATGTCGAGGGCCAGGTCGGGGGCGGGGGT
>JANPEN010000382.1:0-24920 GCA_031422955.1 Acidimicrobiia bacterium | reverse complement strand
AGCCGAGGGTCCCCCGGGCCGGCCGCTCATCTGAGCTGCCTGCCACCGAGCATCCCTAGAATGAGACCGACCCGACACGCGGGCGGATTTCGCCCGGCTGGCCGAGAAGCAACGCCTCGCCGAGGCCCAGCTCGCCCGCCTGCGTTTCACCGATGGGCAACGCTGGATTGACCAGGTGGACGAGTTCGACCTGACCCTGAGCCGCCTCGAGGCGGCGTGCAGACGATTTGGGAGTTGCCCACCAGTTTCCGGGGTCTCGAGCCTCGGGGACCTGAACCGCCCGGCGACCTAGTGTGCTGACACGAAAGTTCACAACTTATCCAGGGTGTTCGGGAATTTTCGGTGGGTGGGGTGGTTTGCTCTATTCGTAACCTTGCGTCACCTGAGCGCACCACCGCCGCAGCGCCAACGCTTGTGCCGGGCCTGCGCCCGAGAGCGGGGCAACGTACGGTGGGAGGCATGTGGGAGCCAGAGCAGGAGCAGCAGGTCGAGAAGCGTCAACGCATGGTCGACCGCGAGATTGCACGACGTGGCGTAGCCGACCAGCGTGTGCTCAGCGCTATGCGTGTGGTGCCTCGAGAACGCTTCCTGCCCAGGCAACTGGCGGAGTTCGCATACGAGGACACACCGCTGCCCATTGAAGAGGGCCAGACGATCTCCCAGCCCTTCATCGTCGCAACGATGGCCGCCGCCGCTCAACTGACCCCCTCCAGTCGCGTATTGGAGGTCGGTGCCGGATCGGGCTACGGCGCCGCCGTACTGAGCCGCGTCGCCAGTGAAGTATGGACCATCGAACGGCACGAATTCCTTGCTACTCAAGCTCGGCAACGGCTGCAAGATCTCGGCTACGACAACGTCCACGTCGTCTGTGGCGATGGGACACTCGGCCTTCCTGAGGAGGCGCCATTTGACGCCATCATCGTGACCGCCGGCGCTCCGGTGGTGCCTGAAGCGCTGATCGAACAGCTCACCGACGGCGGGCGACTCATCATCCCCGTCGGCCCTGAGACCCGCGGTCAACGGTTGCTCAGGATCCGGCGAGAAGGCCACGACATCGTCGAAGAGGACCTCGGTCCGGTTCGCTTCGTGCCACTTATCGGAGACCAGGGCTGGACACCCTCTCAGGCTCACACGCTGGTCGTGCCTCGACGCGCACACGGCCTCGTCGGACCTGTGGCTCTGGTTCACGAGGAAGCCGAACCGTTCAACTCGATACGAGACGCGGAACTCGGCCGTCTCCTTGACCGCATTGGCGACTCGCCTGTCGTCCTGCTTGGCGAGGCGTCGCATGGAACCTCAGAGTTCTATCGAATGCGCGAGCGCATCACCCGAGAACTGATCAGCCGCAAGGGCTTCACCGCGATTGCGGTTGAGGCCGACTGGCCCGACGCCGCCCGCGTCGACGCCTACGTCCGGCACCGCCAACCTTCAGGACCAAAGTTTGACACCTTCTCACGATTCCCCACATGGATGTGGCGTAACCAAGAGGTCCGCACTTTCGTTGATTGGCTCCACGACCACAACGAAGACCTACGCGACCCCGACCGCCAAGTCAGCTTCCACGGGCTCGATCTCTACAGCCTGTACCGATCCCGAGACGCCGTTCTCAGTCACCTCGACAGCGTCGATCCCGACGCCGCTGCGCTTGCCCGACACCGCTACAGTTGCTTGACACCTTGGGAGAATGACCCGGCCAGCTACGGACGAGCCGTCCTCACCGGACGCATCACGAGCTGTGAGGACGCCGTTGTCGCAACACTCAGCGACCTGCTGCGACGGCGCCTCGACTATGCAGCCGAGATGGGCGACAATTTCATTGATGCGGCCCAGAACGCCCTGATTGTTGCCAACGCCGAGCGCTACTACCGGATCATGTATTACGGCTCACGAGAATCCTGGAATCTCCGCGATCTGCACATGTTCGAGACACTTCAGACCGTGCGGTCCTACCGAGGCCCGAACACCAAGGTCGTCGTCTGGGAGCACAACTCTCACATCGGTGACGCATCGGCCACCGAGATGGGCGCCCGAGGCGAACACAACGTCGGCATGCTCGCACGCCGCCAGTACGGCGACGATGCCTTCCTCGTGGGGTTCGGAACCCACGACGGTCAAGTCGCCGCGTCATCCACCTGGGGCGGACCCATGGAACGCATGTTCGTTCGTCCTTCTCATCCCGATAGCTACGAGCGGATCTGCCACCAAGCCACGACTCCAGCTTTCCTACTGCATCTTCGCGAACCGCGACGAGCCGAGCTGAGAGAAGAGCTCACCGAGCCTCGCCTGGAGCGCGCGATTGGCGTCATTTACCGTCCCGAAACCGAACTTCAGAGCCATTACTTCCAGGCGTCGCTCCCTCATCAGTTCGACGAGTACATCTGGTTCGACCGAACCACTCCAATTCATCCAATCAACGCCCACGAGGTCGCAGGTCTCCCGGATACCTACCCCTTCGGGCTCTGACCTAGATCCGTGGGTGTCATCAATGCGGTCGTGGGATGGGCGTGAGATACCCCAACGAGGAGCGCAAGCGCTGGCGGTTGAAGAACACCTCGATGTATTCGAACAGTCGGTCATCTCGGCCTTGAGCGAGGCAAAGACGATCTCGGCCACCGCGTTATTCCAACATTGGCGAGGCCGGGACAGGGACTGGCCCGATTGACCGTCGCGGCGCCCCCGCCGCACCGCTGACGGGGCGCTCAGCTGTGCTCGATCGCCACCTTCTGGCCAACGGCATCGGTTCCGGGGCGGGTCATTGTCAAGGGCTCACGCTTCAGGACGCCGGTGGGCGGGTGCCGGCGGGTGCTCTACGTCAGGTGACGAATGGGCTGGGTTGGCTGCTGCGGAGACGCAGGCGAGCGCTCGCCGGGAGCTGCTGGGCCTTGTGACCGCGGCCCAGAGGCGGAGCGGTCGCACAGGCTCGGTGTCTAGCCGGCTACGGCCGTTTCCGGGGCTGGTGAGCAGGCGGCTAAAAGGGCGGACAGGGCACGGTGCAGGGGCACGTCGATGCCGTGGCGGCTGGCAGCTCGCAGCACCGCGCCGTAGAGGGCGTCGTGTTCGAGCGGGCGCCCGGCCCGACGGTCATAGAGCATCGAGGTGCCCGATGCGCCGCTGCCTTTGAGCATGGCGATGAGCTTGGCCAGCCCGTGCTCGCCCAGATCGGCGCCTTCGGCCCTGGCCACCGCGTAGGCCTCGGTGCCGATGGCCTGAGCCAACTCGGCCATGCCCGGGTCCGCCATCACCCGTAGGTCGCGCAGGGTGAGGGCGCTGACACCGTTGACGATGGTGTTGGTGGCCAGCTTGCGCCACGCCTCCTCCAAGAAGGCGGCGGTGGGCACCAGCTCGGCACCGCTGCCCTGGAAGAGGGCGGCCAGACGGTGGGCCACCGGCTCATCGGGGGTGAAGATGGTGCCCCTGGCGTAATGGCGAATGTGGCCGGGTTCGAGCAGCTCGGCGCCGCAGTAGACCACCGCCGGCAACACGGTGGCCGCCCCGACCAGGGGCTGGGCTCGCTGGGCACCTTCGACCCCGTTCTGCACCACCACCACGGTGGTGTCGGCGTTGCACAGCCGAGCCAGCCACCCCGCCGTACCCGCCGTCTGATGGGCCTTGACGCACAGCAGCACGAACTCCACCGGGGCGCTGATCTGGTCGGGATCCACCACTGCGTGGGCCGGCCCCTCAACCGGAGCCTCTGATGAATCCACCTGGTAGCGCTCGAAACCTCGGCGCACGCAGGCGACCACGTCCTGGCCGACGGCGGCCAGGTGGGCGGCGAAGTAGACCCCAACGGATCCGGCACCGAGCACGGCGATGGTTGTCATGGCCAGAAAATCTAGCTGCGAGCGAAGGACGAGTAGGCCAGACCCGGAGCAGGCCAGCCAGGAAGCCGATGAGGCCAGGCCGGTTCGAGCCGATAGATTCGATCAACGGTGCTGCTCACGGCCTTACCTCCGCTTCTACGCCATGAACCGGCGCTCCTCGAGTTGCTGGGCCGCGCCTCGGCCACCCTTTCGGTGCCGGAAGGGGCCAGGGCCCTGACCCTGGCCGGCATCGCCGATGCCTCCTCCCGTCACCCGTTCTTGATCATCACTCCCACCGGGGCCGACGCGGACCGCCTGGCCGGGGATCTGGCTACCTTCCTGGGTCCCGACGAGGTTGACACCTTCCCGGCCTGGGAGACCTTGCCCTTCGAGCGGGTCAGCCCCTCGGTGGAGACCATGGGTCGCCGCTTGCGCACCATGTGGCACCTGTCGGACCCCGAACGGGCGCCGCGAGTGGTGGTGGCCCCCGTACGCGCCGTCATCCAACGCCTGGGACCCCACGTGGCCGAGGTGGACCCCATCATCATCGGGCCAGGCGACCGGGTCGACCCCACTGAGCTGGTCGAACGGCTGGTCCACCTGGGCTACCGGCGCGAGTACCAGGTCGAGAACCGGGGCGAGGTGGCCGTCCGCGGCTCCATCGTGGACGTGTTCCCCTCCACCGCCGACGGCCCCGTCCGCATCGATCTGTGGGGCGACGAGGTGGACCGCCTGACCGAGTTCACCGTCGCGGATCAACGGGCCACGGTGGAGCGGGCCGAGGTGGAGATCTTCGGCTGCCGGGAGCTGCTGGCTACCGAGGAAGTGGCCGAACGGGCCCGGTCACTGACCAAAACCGAGCCCTGGGGGTCTGAGCAGTGGGACAAGCTGGCCGACGGCCAGCTCTTCGACGGCATGGAGTCTTGGCTGCCGTGGTTGACCACCGACGAGACCGTCCTGCTCGACCTGTTGCCCCCCACCGCCCAGATCGTGCTCATCGAGCCCCGCCGCATCCGCGACCGGGCCAAGGACGTGGGGGCCGAGGAAGCGGACCTGGCCCGGGTCCTGGCCAAGGCCTGGAACGTGGGCGAGGATCGCGAACTGCCCACCCTGCACGTGGCCTACGACCGGCTGCTGGCCCACACCGATGCCCCGGCCTGGTCCATCACCACGGTGCCGGAAAGCCCCGACGTCACCACCGTGCTGGCCGCGGGCTGGAACCCCGTCTCCGGGGACGGCGCCCCCCTCGTGCGCCAGCTCACCGAGCTGATCACGGACGGCTACCGGGTGGTGGTGGGGGCAGATTCCGCCGGTTCCGCCAACCGGGTGCGGGAGCTGTTGTCCAAGGTCGGCCTGCACTTCGACCCCAACCACGACCCGACCAAACCGGGAGGAGCGATCGTGGTCGCCCCTCTTTCGGCGGGTACCATCCTGCCCCGCATCAAGCTGGCCATCCTGTCCGAGGCCGATGTCACCGGCCGCCGCCGGGCCCACCGCCGGGCTCGACCCCGGGTCAAGCGTCAGTCCCAGGGCTTCTTCGACAACCTGGCCGCCGGGGACTACGTGGTGCACCATCAGCACGGGGTGGGTCGCTACGGCGGCATGGTCACCCGCACCATCGGCGGGGCCGAGCGTGACTACCTGCTGGTGGACTACAAGGGGGGCGACAAGCTCTACATCCCGTCCGACCAGATTGACGCCATCCGCCACTACACCGGCGGGGATTCGCCCAGCCTGCACAAGCTGGGTGGCAGCGACTTTTCCAAGACCAAGGCCAAGGTCAAATCGGCGGTGGCAGAGATCGCCCAGGAGCTGGTGGTCCTCTACCAAACGCGGGTCAACAGCGTAGGGCGAGCCTTTCCCGTCGATACCCCGTGGCAGAAGGAGATGGAGGACGCCTTCCCCTACGTGTTGACCCCCGACCAGGCCCAGGCCATCGACGAGGTCAAGGCCGACATGGAATCGCCCAGCCCCATGGACCGGTTGGTCTGTGGCGACGTCGGCTTCGGCAAGACCGAGATCGCCATCCGGGCTGCCTTCAAAGCCGTTCAGGACGGCACCCAGGTGGCGGTGCTGGTTCCCACCACCCTGCTCGCCTCGCAGCATTTCCAGACCTTTGCGGACCGGTACGCGGCCTACCCCATCCGGGTTGAGGTGCTGTCTCGGTTCCTGACCAACGCCCAGGCTCGGGTAGTCATAAAGGGAGTGGTGTCGGGCGAGGTGGACGTGGTCATCGGCACCCACCGGCTGCTGTCAGAAGACATCAAGTTCAAGAACCTGGGTCTGCTGGTGGTGGATGAGGAGCAGCGCTTCGGGGTCCAGCACAAAGAGGCCATGAAGAAGCTGCGAGCCAACGTGGACGTGTTGACCCTCACCGCTACGCCCATCCCCCGCACCCTAGAAATGTCCCTGGTTGGGATCCGTGACCTGTCGGTGCTGCACACCCCCCCGGCGGATCGCCAGCCCATCTTGACCTACGTCGGTGAGCACGAGGAGCGCGCCGTGTCCGAGGCCATCCGCCGTGAGCTTCTGCGCGAGGGCCAGGTCTTCTACGTCCATAACCGGGTCATGGACATCGAACGCCAGGCCGATCGGCTTCGCGAGCTGGTCCCTGAGGCCCGCATCACCGTCGCCCACGGCCAGATGGATGAAGGGACCTTGGAAAAGGCGGTCATCGATTTCTGGGAGGGCCATTTTGACGTGATGGTGTGCACCACCATCATCGAATCCGGCATCGACATGCCCACGGTGAACACCCTGGTAGTGGACAGGGCCGATCTCATGGGCCTGGGCCAGCTCCACCAGCTGCGAGGCCGGGTGGGCCGCGCCGGGATGCGGGCCTACGCCTATCTGTTCTTTCCCCAGGATCGCCAGCTGTCCGAGCAGGCCTACGAGCGGCTCAAGACCATCGCCGAAGCCACCGAGCTGGGGTCCGGTTTCAAGATCGCCATGCGCGACCTGGAGATTCGCGGGGCGGGCAACCTGCTGGGCACCGGCCAGAGCGGCCACGTGTCCGCGGTCGGCTACGACCTGTACTGCCAGATGGTCAACGAAGCGGTGGCCGAGCTGAACGGCGAACCGGTCAAGGTCCCCGCCGAGATCAAGCTCGAGCTGCCCATCGACGCCCACCTGCCCGCCACCTACATCGGCCGGGAAGATCTCCGCATCGAGGCCTACCGCCGTCTGGCCGCGGTCGAAGACGCCGCCACTGTGGAAGACATCCGCAACGAGTGGCTAGACCGCTACGGTCCATTGCCGGCGCCGGCCGAAGCGCTGCTCGACGTGGCCAGGCTGCGAGCGGAGTGCCACCGCCTCGGCATCCGCGAGGTGACCGTGCTCAAGAACCCCTCCTTCGTGGGATCCAAGTTCGTGGCCAGGGTCACCCCTTTGGCCCTCAAGACCTCCCAGACCATGAAGGTGCAGCGGCTCTACAAGGGGGCGCTGGTCAAGGCGGCCATCAACCAGGTGCAGCTACCAGTTGCCAAGGCCGAAGGATCGGCGGCGGCCATCGTCGACGCGCTGCGCACTATCGTGCCCGAGGTCGCTACCCCCGTCGGGGAGGCCAGGACCGACCCGGTCCGGGAGCCGGCCACAGGGCGAAGCTAGCCAGCCACAGGGCGAAGTAGCCGTCCACAAGGTGAAGGTAGAAGGAGATCCAGTGCGGGTGCCAGTGCGAGTTGCGGTGCGCAGGCTGCTCACCGCGGCGTTGTTGATACCAGTGCTGGCGGCCTCGGGCGGGCTGAGCGGTTGCCGATGGCGTCCCCCTGCCGCCACCGTCAACGGCACCGAGATCTCCGTTGAGCAACTCCAGGACGACCTCGGGACGCTCCAGGCCAACCCTGAGATTGCCGGGGCCTTCTTCCAATCAAGCGCGGGGTTGTTGAGCAGCGTCTCCGAAGATGGTGCCAAGGTACCGGCGGCGTTAACTGCGGACGTGCTCGGGGCGATCATCCTTGAACGTTTGTTCGAAGCTGCCTACGCCCGCAGCGACAAGCGGGTCAGCGAAGAATCCTTCGCCGCCCGCAAGGTGGAGCTGCGCCAAGAGCTGGACGCCTTCTTGGGTTCTCCAGACGTTGCCGAAGCCGCCCCTGACGACTACATCGAGCGGGTGCTTGCCCGGGAGGTCCGGGTCCGGACCCTCCTGGAGGGAGTCGAGGACCCCACCGAACGCCAAGCGCTGGTGCTGGCCGCCCTCGGCCGAGGCGAGGTTTCGGTGGACCCCCGCTTCGGGGTGTGGGACACCACACAGTTCCAGGTCGTCAGCAACGACGCGGTGAGCGTCGGGCCTGGTGTCCCCGCCTCGTGAAGTTCTTCTGGCGGGGGCCCAGGGGCTTTGTGCGGGGCCGGGCCCGGGGTCGGGTGCTGGCTACAGCGGCCTCGGCGGTGCTCGTGTTCGGTGGTCTGGCCGCCTGCCGCGGCAACGAGGGGCCGCAGGACGCCGGCTCGGCGACCACAGCCAGCATGATCGGCTTCGAGTTCAGCGGTGATGCGGCTGACGTGGATGGCGCGGCGGTGCCGGCCCAGGTCATTGCCGAGGCCCTGGCCGTGTTCGAGGCGGCTCCGGAGGTCCTCAAGGTGGCCTTCGGGGAGAGTTCCCTGAACCAGGCCGGCTCGGATCAGCCCAACCCGGCCATCGTGGCCAACGTGTTGACCACCGAGATCGCCGTGCGAGTCATCGCCGCGGAGGTCACCCGCCGGGGTCTACCGGTAACCGACAACGCCAAAGCCCTGGCCGACACGCAGATGCAGGCATACTTCGGCACTGCCCTGGAGAGCCAGGTCGCCTACCGCCAGCTGCTGGCGGATCGCTACGCCCTCTACGTGACCCTCGACCAGGGCCTGCAGGCTGGCCCTCCCACCGAGGTCGCCTTGCAAGCGGAGTACGACAAGGACCCCGCCGCCTACGACCGAGCCTGCGCCCACCACGTGCTGGTGGCCAGCGCGGAGGAGGCCAACTCCGCTGACAAAGCCTCTGCCGCGCTGGGAGGGGACCTCGGCTGCCAAGGCCGCAGGATGTACGTGGAGGCGTTCGAGCAGGCGGTCTGGGAAGGCGAGGTGGGCGTGGTTCAAGGCCCCATCAAGACCGAGTTCGGCTACCACCTGATCCGGGTCGACCGGCGAGGGTCGCGCAGCTTCGAGGAAGCTCGCACCGATGTGGGCGAGGCCCTCGCGCCCCAGCCTTTCGCCGCTCTGGGTGCCTGGCTGGGGACCACCCTGGCCCAGGCCGCGGTGACGGTGGACCCCCGATTCGGGACCTGGGATCCGGCCACCGGCCAGGTCAACCCGCTGGGGGTGGCGACGGGTAAGGGATTGTCGATCAACCCCGGTCAGGCCCCGACCAGCGCTAGATCATGAGTTCCGTCGATACCCCGAAGGTCGTTGTGGTCGGCCTCGGCCCCGCCGGAGCGGAGCTGCTCACAACTGCGGTGGGTGATGCCATTGCCGCCCATGGTGCCGACCGGCGCTGGGCCAGAACCGATCGCCATCCCGGCATCGACGCCCTCGGCCAGCACCGCAGTTTCGACGCCGTCTACGAGGACGCCGAAGATCTCGAGTCGGTGTACGACGCCATCGTGGCCGCTCTGGTCGCCTCCGCCCAGGCATATGGATCGGTACTCTACGCGGTGCCTGGCTCGCCATTCGTGGCCGAACGGACGGTGGAGTTGTTGCGCCGTCGTGTCGAGATCTACGGAGACATCGAGCTTGTCGTGCATCCGGGGATGTCGTTCCTGGATCTGACCTGGGCCCGGCTGGGCATTGACCCCTTTGCCAGGGGTGTGCGCCTGATCGATGGTCACCGCTTCGCGATAGAGGCGGCGGGGCAGGCGGGACCGCTGCTGGTGGGCCAGTGCGACAGCCGCGACGTGTTGTCCGACATCAAACTGGCCGTGGAAGCCGGCCCGGATACGCCGGTGACGGTGCTGCAGCGCCTGGGCCTGGCCGACGAGTCGGTGCGCACGGTGGCCTGGGCCGACCTCGATCGGGAGGTGGAGCCCGATCACCTCACGTCCCTGTGGATCCCGGCGCTGAGTGCCCCCGTGGCCGCGGAGCTGATGGCGTTGGCCGAAGTGGTCCGCACGTTGCGCGAACGCTGCCCCTGGGATTCGGTTCAAACCCATCAGAGCCTGCGCCCCTACCTGGTGGAAGAGGCCTACGAGGTACTCGACGCCATCGACCAGCTCGTCGAGCCTGACGCCGCTAACACGGACTCGGACGCAGGCGGGGGCTCGGTCGGGGACGGGGTCGATGAGCTCGAGGAGGAGCTGGGAGACCTGCTGTTCCAGGTGGTGATCCACGCCACCCTGGCCGCCGAGCAGGGTTGGTTCAACCTGGCCGATGTGGCCAGAGCCATCCACGACAAGCTGGTGCGCCGCCATCCCCATGTCTTCGCCGCCCAGGCCGTTGAGGGGGTGGCCGAGGTGGTGGCCAA
Organism: Acidimicrobiia bacterium; assembly: GCA_031422955.1. Classification (GTDB taxonomy): domain Bacteria; phylum Actinomycetota; class Acidimicrobiia; order Acidimicrobiales; family CAIXPF01; genus CAIXPF01. The sequence goes on along the minus strand of JANPEN010000382.1, from coordinate 14,687 downwards.
CTGGGATGAAATCAAGGCGGCGGAAAAGGGACGCACCGGGGTCTATGAGGGTATCCCTGCCGCCTTCCCGGCCCGGCTGTACGCGGAGAAGGTGTTGCGTCGGGCGGCCAAGGCCAATCTGAACGTGGATCTGAGCGCAGAGCTGGCCACTTTGGATCGGGCTGAGGCGGCCTTGCGGTCCGCCGCCGAAACGGTCGTAGCGGCCGGCCCCGCCTACACCCCCGACCCCGCCTAGTCACCCTCAGCGGGCTCTCCCCTGCACGGAAGAAACCTTGTTTTTCGCCCTTACGGAACGAATCGGTACCGAATCGTTCCGTAAGAGGGCCAGATCAGGGTAGTAATCGAGGGCGCTTTCGGTGGGGAAGCAACGATTGTGGGGTGGGTTTGAGTTGGGTGGAGGTTCCTGCGCTGCGCCAATGCGGTGGCCACTCGGTGCGGTCGGCGAAGCGGTGGTGCGCGGCGCACCGGCAGGGGACCGCTAACGTCTCGTCGGTCCCAATCACCCAGGGGTGGAGCGAAGATGAGCGCGATCGACCAGATCATCGGCCGGGAAGTTCTCGACTCCCGAGGCAACCCCACCGTTGAGGTGGAGGTCGTGCTCGAATCGGGTGCCGCCGGTCGGGCCATGGTCCCCTCCGGGGCCTCCACCGGCGCCTTCGAAGCGGTCGAGCTGCGCGACGGCGGCCAGCGTTTCGGGGGCAAGGGGGTGGCTACTGCGGTCGCCAACGTCAACGGGGAGATCGCCGACACCATCTGCGGTTTCGACGGTTTGGACCAGCGGGGCGTGGACTTTTCCCTCATCGACCTCGACGGCACCGACAACAAGAGCCGGCTGGGGGCCAACGCCCTGCTCGGGGTGTCCCTGGCCGTCGCCCATGCCGCCGCCGAGGAGCTAGATCTGGCTCTGTGGCGTTACGTGGGTGGCCCCAACGCCCACGTGCTCCCGGTACCCATGATGAACGTCATCAACGGTGGCGCCCACGCCGACAACAACGTGGACTTCCAGGAGTTCATGTTCATGCCCGTGGGCGCGGCCAGCTTCTCCGAGGGTCTGCGCTGGGGGGTTGAGTGCTACCACACCCTGCGCAAGCTGCTCCAGGACCGCGGCATGGCTACCGCCCTGGGCGACGAGGGCGGCTTTGCCCCCAACGTTGCATCCAACGAGGCGGCCCTGCAACTGCTGGTCGAAGCCATCGAGCTGGCCGGCTACGAACCGGGTGAGCAGATCGCCTTGGCCCTTGATGTTGCCTCCACGGAGTTCTACGCCGATGGGCAGTATCGCCTGGCCGGAGAGGGTCGCAACCTCGACGCTGGTGGCATGGTCGACCTGCTGGCCGACTGGTCGGCCCGCTACCCCATTGCCTCCATCGAAGACGGTATGGCCGAGGAGGACTGGGAGGGTTGGGGGCTGCTCACGGAGCGCCTGGGCGGACGGGTGCAGCTGGTGGGTGACGATCTGTTCGTCACCAATAGCCTGCGCTTGGCTCGCGGCATCGAGGCCGGGGTGGCCAACGCCATCTTGATCAAGGTGAACCAGATCGGCACGCTGACCGAAACGCTCGACGCGGTCGGCTTGGCTACCCGCAACGGTTACCGCTCCGTGATGTCCCATCGTTCCGGCGAGACCGAGGATGTCACCATCGCAGATCTGGCCGTGGCCACCAATTGCGGCCAGATCAAGACCGGTGCGCCCGCTCGCAGCGACCGGGTGGCCAAGTACAACCGGCTGCTGCGCATCGAGGCGCAGCTGGGGGCGACCGCGGCCTACTGGGGCGGCGACGCTGTCCGCTTCGGCTGAGGTCCTCCCATGACTCCCCGGCTGAGCCGCCGGCGCATCCTGGTTGCTGCCTTCATTACCGTCGTGCTGTTGGGCGCGGCCCTGATCAGCTCCCTGCCGGCCCGGGCGATTTTCGAACAGCGCCGACAGATCGCCGCCCGCCAGGCCCACCTAGACCGGTTGGATACCGAGATCGAACGGATGGACGCCCATCTGTTGCGTCTGGCCGACCCCGACCAGATCGCCCAACTGTCGCGGGAAAAGTACGGCTACGTGCCGCCCGGTTGGGAGTCCTACCACCTGGTCACCCCCGAAATCGGTGACGTGCGCCTCCCCGACGGTTGGCCCTTCCTGCTCGGCACTGACTGAGCCCGCCCTGACTCGGTCAGCCCAGATCGATGACCAGGTCCCTGCGGCCAATGGCCTCCAGGACCGCGTTCAGCACCCTGGCGTCGTCGTCGAAACCGACCGCATCGGTCAGATCGTTGGCGTTGTCGTCGGAATCGATGAAGTAATCCGCTGCCCCCCGTAGCAGGGCCCGCTCCTCGTGGCCGTACTGGTCGGGCTCGTCGAGCACGGTCAGCAAGGCTTCGGCGATACGGGTGGCCATGTCCAGGTCGAGCGCCGGGGAGCGTGCCGCTTCGGTACGGGCCCAGGCCAAGTGGGCCTGGGTGCGCAGGCGCACGCCGGCTAGCTCGTCAGCCTCGGTGGGCACACAAGCAGCGATGAATCGATCCATCTCGTTGGGATGGAGCACTTCTTGGACGAGAAGCCGGGCCCGGGCCGACGCGTCGATGGACATGGCCGCGCAGTTTGGTCGCGGCGACCTCAACGGCGCCACCGCGACCGGCCGGTTGGGTTGTCTCTGACAGACGGTGGGACTGTCCGCTAAGGTCTCGCCGTCCACTCGGCCCGCTAAGGGCTCGCCGTGGAGCCGCTACAGGAACTCAGGCGCTACAGGAACTCAGGTAGGGAGACCCGCGTGAAGGTCACCGTCGAGGTCAACGGGACGACGTACAACCACGACGTCGAACCACGATTGCTTCTCGTCCACTACATCCGGGAGAACTGCGGTCTCACCGGAACTAATATCGGCTGCGACACCTCCTCGTGTGGCGCGTGCACCATCCACCTCAACGGTGAATCGGTGAAATCGTGCACCGTGCTGGCCGTCCAGGCTGATGGTCAGAAGGTGGGCACCATCGAAGGTCTCGCCAACGGCGAGCAGCTGCACCCCATGCAGCAAGCCTTCCACGAGAACCACGCCTTGCAGTGTGGGTACTGCACCCCAGGCATGATCATGGCCTCGGTGTCGTTGTTGGAGGAGATTCCCAACCCCACCGAAGCCCAGGTCCGTGAGGGCTTGGAAGGCAACCTGTGCCGTTGCACGGGCTACCACAACATCGTCAAGGCCGTCCTGGCTGCCGCAGATGGAAAGGTGGGGGTGCAGTGATCCCCGTTGCGTTCGACTACAAGCGGGCCGGCTCCGCCGAAGAAGCCATCGCCCTGCTCACCGAATACGGCGACGAAGCCAAGCTGTTGGCCGGCGGCCATTCCCTGCTGCCGCTGATGAAGCTGCGATTGGCGACCCCCTCGGTGCTCATTGATGTCGGCCGCCTGAGCGACCTCTCCTACATCCGCGACGGGGGGGACCACATTGCCATTGGTGCCCTCACCCGCCACCGTGATGTCGAGACCAGCGACTTGCTGGCCGCTCAGCAGCCGCTGTTGGCCCATAGCGCCAGCACGGTGGGAGACAACCAGGTCCGCCATCGCGGCACCATCGGCGGTTCGGTGGCCCACGCCGATCCGGCTTCGGACCTGCCCGCCACCCTGCTCGCCCTCGGGGCGAGTTTCGTGGCCAAGGGGCCGGGTGGCGAACGCACCATTGCCTCGGCGGACTTCTACAAGGGCTTTCTCGAAAGCGATCTGGCCGCCGATGAGCTGCTGACTGAGATTCGGGTGCCGAAAAGTCCCGGTGCCGGTTGGGGCTATCAGAAGTTCAACCGTCGTGCTCAGGACTGGGCCATCGTCGGGGTGTCCGTCATTCGGAACGGCAGCACCGGGGTAGCCCTGGTCAACATGGGTTCCACCCCGGTTCGAGCCGCCGCCGTGGAGGCCGCCTTGGCCCAGGGTGCCTCGGCCAGAGACGCAGCCGAACTGGCTGCGGATGGCACCGAGCCCCCCAGCGACCTCAACGCCAGCCCCGATTATCGACGGCATCTGGCCAAGGTACTGGTACGCCGGGCGCTCGAGGCCGCCGGCGTCTAACCCCTCTTGGCCGGGCATCGAAGGGCGCATGCGCCTTCGGCCACGCTCGGTCCGTTCCCGCGACGCGATCACTTGGCATGGGACCGGAACAGTCCGGTCTCATGCCGCGCGCCGCCATCCGTACCTTCAGTATGGTCCGTTCCCAGCCGACGGCGGTCGGCGAGAATGACCTCGTTGATCAGAACACGGAGTACAACGAACCACAGCAAGCCAGGCTGGATCGACGGAAGCGAACCTTCCCGATCGAGCAGGTAGGAGAGGGAGGCGGCGTGGCGTCCCTGGGAAACAAGAACAAGGATGACAGTTCGACTCGACGGGCCGGCGGGTGGCGGCCACGTTCCCTTGCGGCGCGCTACGACGTGGTCATCGTCGGAGACGGCGCCTTGGCTGCCGCGGTGGCCTGGGCGCTTACCCGCAGTCAGCCCGAGCGTCGAGTGGCGGTGTTGGCCCCGGCCCTGATGGGGCAACACTGGGACCCATCCTGTGTGGCTCGTCTGCACGCCTTGCGTCCCGATGCGCGGGTGCGCTCCCTGGTGCCCCGCGCCACTCAGCGTTACCGTGCCTGGGCGGAGGAACTGGGGCTCGAGCCTCCTCGGGTCGATGGTGGCCACCTGGTGCTGGCCACTACCGTGCAGGCCCGTACGCGGCTGGGGGCGGCGGCCGCGGAGCTTGCATCGTGTCGCGAGGTGGGCGCTGGCGAGCGGGGCGAGATCCTCGACGGTCACGAGGTCGTGCGTTGCCTGGCTGGGTGGTACGAGCCGCTCGCTTCCACCATGGCGCTACCCGATCTGGTCTTCCGTCTGGCCGAGGCGGCCGTCGCGGCCGGGGTGCATCTGGTCGACGGCGCCGCCGTGCGCAACGTGTTGCACACCGCCACCGGGTACCGCCTTGGCACCAACGCTGGGGTCACCCACGCCGATGTGCTCGTCGATCTCGATCCTGCCCTGGCCTTGTCGCGAGCCGCAGGGCTACACGCGGCCAGGCCCGTTCCCCTCGCCCAGCAGCTGACCACGTCGCCCATGGCCCCCCTGCTGGGGGTGAGCGTGACCATCGAGGAGGTGGTGGTTAGCCAACGCCCGAGCGGTGAGATCGACCTGGTGATGGCCTTGCCCGGCGGATTAGGGCCATCGGGCTTGGAGGCTGCCGCGGCCGGCGCCAGCACGGTGGTGCGGGCCCTGCCCCGCTTGAGCGGCGCCACCATCGTCAGGCGACGCAGCCAGTACGGCACCGTGAGCCCCGATGGGTTGGCCATGATCGGACAGCTCAGCGAGGGGTTCTGGACCGCCGGAGGGCTAGGCCGTCACGATCTGGATTTGTTGCCGGTGGTCGCGGAGGGCCTGGCTCAGGCCATCATCGTGGGGGAGTTGGACGCCAGCCTGGCCGATTTCTCGCCCCAGCGCCTGGCGCCGGTGGGGTTTACCGCCCCGGCCGCGCTGAGCGGGTGGAACTGCGCCACGTGCGGACGTCGAGATCGTCGAGAGTTTTCGCTGGTGGCCGGCCGGGTGGTGCACACACTCGGTTGTGGTCGACCACTGGAGGAAGGTCCCCTGGTCGACGCTCACCGCCAGGCCAGATCGACAACGCCGTCGCTTCCGGTTCTACCATCACTGCCGGTCATCACGCTGGCGGAGCCGGCTGCCTCCTCCCCCTCGTCGAGCAGGAGCGGAGCGGTGTCGGTGGGTGCCTCCGGCGAACCCATCATTGATCTCACTGGTTCCGCAGCACCCGGTTCCGCAGTACCTGCCCCCGGGTCGCCCACCCCTGTGGCCACCACCCGGGTCCGGCCTCCGCCGGTGCCCGAGCGCGTGCCCGTGCCCGGGCGCGATGGCGAAGCGGCCGGTGGGGATACCGCCGGCTCGCCGTCGAGCCAACCGGCGTCCACCCAGGCATGGCGCGACCCCCAGCCGAGCTGGCCGGAGCCGGCCGCCGTGCCCTTCAGCTTCGGCAACGCACCGGCCCACCGGTCTCGCCCGGTGGCGAGCGCGTCCGGGCGGGCTCCCAGCAGCGATCGCGGGCCCACCCCGTCCACCCCTGCCGCTCGACCAAACCCGGTCCGCACGGCCCCCGTGCAGCCCGACCTGACCGCGCCTGACCCCGCGATGCCTGACCGGAGAATGCCAGAAGGGGCCAGGCCCGACGTGACCGAGCCGGAGTTGGCCAGACCCGCTTCAGCCGGCCCTGGCCAGCTCCCGGACGAGCAGATGGTCAGCCCTCGATCGAGTCGTCCATGAGCCCGATCGAAAAGCCCGGTCGCCGTCTCAGCGCTCGCCCGGGTGAGGTGATCGATCGTCGTGACGCCCTGCACGTCACCATCGAAGGCCGCATCCTGGCCGGCTTCCAGGGCGACACGGCGGCCTCCCTGCTGGCGGCTCACGGCCGTCGTACCTTTTTCGGAAGTCTGCATGAGCCCCGCCCGGGTGGGGTGCGCAGCGCCGACTCCTTCGATCGAGAGGCGTGGGTCTGGGTCGAAGGCGACGGTCTGGTCCCAGCCGGCTCCTACCGGGTGCGGCCCGATGATCGCCTGTCCAGCTATCAGCGCCGGGCCTCGACCCCCTCCGCCCGTACCCCCATGGTGCGTTGGCCCCTGGCCGGCCGTTCCAGCATCGACCGCCAGAGCCAACCCGCCTCACCGGTGACGCCACCCTGGCTGGCGTCCTTGCGACGCGGCGCCGGGCGGGTGGTGGCAGTGCCCGGCGGCAGGATGCAAGCGGACCTGGTAGTGGTGGGGGCCGGCATGGCGGGCATGGTCGCCGCCCGGGCCGCCGCGGACCTGGGGGCCGACGTGATTCTGGTGGAAGCGGACCCCTGGTTGGGGGGCAGCTCACGCTGGTCGGGCCAACCGGAGCGACAGACCAAGGGGTTTGCGCTGGCCGCCACGATCAGCTCCCATCCCGGCATCGCGGTGCTGGCCTCCTCCGTCGCCTGCGAAACCCGACCGGACGGCACCGTGGTCGTGGTCGAGCGGGGCGGTGACGAGGAACGCGTGTGGATCCTGCGGGCTCGCAGCGTGATTTTGGCCTGCGGAGCCATCGAACGGCGCCTGCCCTTCAACGGTGCTGATCTGCCAGGGGTGATGACCCCCGCCGGTGTGCGCCGTCTTATCGAGTTGTGGGCGGTGCAGCCAGGCCAGCGGGCCCTGCTGGTCTGCGACGAACGAGCTAACGAAGCCAGCCAGGTTCTGGCCCGTGACCTTGGCGCGGTCGGTGTTGACGTGGTCGGGGTGAGTGTCCTGGGCGGAGCGGCCGGTCAACTGCACGCTTCGGGCCAGCTGGCGGTCGAAGAGGTTTCCCTGCCCAGCGGAGGCCAGGTGGCCGCGGACCTGTTGGTCACCTCCTTCGGGCTGGCCGTGGAAACGGCGCTTGTCCATGGCCTGGGCGGGGTCCTCACTCGGGTCGCTTCCCGCCATCAGCTGGCCATTGCCCACCTGCCCCCCAACTGCGCGGTGGTCGGTCGGGCGAGCTCGGCCGGTGCCGGTTCGGAAGCGGGGGCCAGGGCGGCCGGTCGGCGTCTAGCCCGGCTTGTGCTGGAACGGCAACGGCCTCGCCGCCTCACCCCGCCCCTGCCTCCGGTGGTGTTGGCCGGCACCGAGCCCACGGTGGTCAGACCGGTCACCGGCCTGATCGACGCCACCCTCGATCTGCGGGTGGAAGCTTTTGACGGTTTCGCCGCCTCCGCTGCGGCGGCTACCGAACGGCTGGTCAGCGCCGCACGACTACCGGGCTTGAGCCCCTCGGCCCGTATGGTGCTGGCCGACCTGGCTGCCTCCGGTGCGGCCTCGGCGGCGGTGGTGGATCTGACCCTGCACGGTGGCGGTCCCATCGACGGGCCGACCCTGGCCGCTTTGGCCGCGTTGCATCGACCCACGCTGAGCGCTTCGCCGCTGGTCGACTTCCATCGAGCGGCAGGCGCCGTTTTCGCCGAGTCCGATGGTTGGAGCGACGTGTTGCACTACGGGGACCCCATCTCGGAGGGGGAGGCGCTGCGCACCGGCGTGGCCCTGGCCGACCTGACCTGCGCCAGCTGGTTCGAGGTGTCCGGCCCCGCCGCCGCCGAGGTGGTCGAACGAGTCCTGGGTCGGTTCTGTCGAGGCGATCGCTTCGACCAGTTGATCGAGGTGGGCGACCAGCGGCTCTTGCGGGTCGGTCCCGACGCCTGGCAGATCAGCGCCCCCTGCGGTCGGGCCGGGACGTTGGCGGCAGATTTGGCCGCGGCGAGCTTCTCCCACCCAGCCTGGGAGGTGGCCGTCGTCGCCCACAACGAGGACAATGTGCGGGTGCGGGTGTGTGGTCCTGCCACCATCGAGTTGTTGGAGGCCCTCGGATTGGAAGCGGTAGCCGGCCGCCGCAGCGCCGTGCGCATCGGTGGCCTATTTGCCTTCGCCGTGATCGTCTCCACCAGCGATGTAGAGCTGCAGGTCAGCGCTGATGCTGGTCGAGCTTTGTGGACCTCGTTGCTGGTGGCCGGTGAACGACTGGCGCTGCGCCCGGTCGGCATTGATGCCTTGCAGGCCTACGACGAAGCCCAGCGGGCCTTCGTGTCGCCAGGCTCGGATCGCCAATCCGGCCGCCTCACCACCGCGCTGGCCCCGACCTATCTGGCCGGCGGACGATGAACAACGGTCAGCTCCTGATCGGGCCGCTGGGTCCCTTCCCGCTTCACGAGGACACCCACGTGTTACACCGCGACGACGGTCGCTGGTTGGTCTCTGCCCGCGCCACCCGGTCCGGTCTGCGTCTCAGCGACGCCAACCCCAGCACCAAGCTCCACATCAGGGCCGCCCCTGAATCGCGTCTGGCCGCTGCCTTGGATGTGGCCACCGGACGGGCCGAGCTGTTCGCTGATGGTCTGCTGGTGGCCGGCATCGCCCCGGGTGAGTGGCTTGCTCTGGCGCCGGGTTCCCGCGCTGCCCTGCGGGGCCAGCTGGCCGGCCTGGCGGGCGAGGAGCTGGTCCTGTTGACGGATCGCTCGGCTGGGCTGGCTGCTTTCCGGCTGACTGGCCAGGAGTCCGCCACCGTGCTGGCGGGGCTGACTGAGGGTCACCGCGCCGAGGATCCCCCCGGGGACGGCTCGGTGGCAAGCACCGCGTTGGCCGGCATCCGCTGTGTGATCGTGCGCGACGATCTGTTGCCGGAGGACATGGCCGGAGAGTTGCTGGCCGGAGAGTTGCTGGCCGACGGCGCTGCGATGGAGGCCCCCTTCGATCCGGACCTGGCCCTGGTGATCTCGTTCCTGGTGCTGTGCGACCGGTCCGTGGCTCGGGAGCTGCATGCCCAGTTGCTGGAAGCGGGCGCCTTCGAGGCCATCGAGCCGGAAGGGTTCGCTCGCTATCGCGCCTATCACGCCGACGTGTGATCTCAGCTTGACCGGGCCGATCCAATACGCTGCCTCGGTGCAGCAACCTGAGGCCGATGCCCCCCTGCAACCGCCCGGCCCGCCCGTTGTGACCAGCGTGGAAGAGGTCCGAGTCGGCCTCGGCGACCACGGCTACCTCGCCGACGAGGGTCTGAGCACGGCGGTGTTCCTTGCCCTGCGTCTGCAGCGCCCGTTGTTGCTCGAGGGCGAGGCGGGGGTAGGCAAGACCGAGGTGGCCAAGGCCCTGGCCCGCTGGAGTGGAGCTCGGCTGATCCGCCTGCAGTGCTACGAGGGCATCGACGTGGCCCAGGCGGTCTACGAATGGGACTACGCCCGCCAGCTGTTGCATTTGCGCACCGCGGAGGCGGTTGGGCGTGCCACCGGTGCCGATGCTCGTCAGCTGGAGGACGAGCTCTACTCCGAGGCGTTCCTGGTGCGTCGGCCCTTGTTGCAGGCGGTGGACTACGGCGACGGTCCCGCCCCGGTGCTGCTCATCGACGAAGTCGACCGTGCCGACGACGAGTTCGAGGCGTTCCTGTTGGAGATCCTGTCCGACTACGCGGTGACCATCCCCGAGCTGGGCACCTTCCGGGCGGCGGTCCCCCCTGTCTGCATCGTGACCTCCAACCGCACCCGCGACGTGCATGACGCGCTGAAACGGCGCTGTCTGTACCACTGGGTTGAGCACCCTGATTTCGAGCGTGAGGTCGCCATCGTTGCCCTCAAGGCCCCAGGGGTGCCGGCCCGGCTGGCCCGCCAGGTGGCGGCGGCCACTGAGGCCATGCGGGACATGGGTCTGTACAAGCCGCCTGGCGTCGCGGAGACGTTGGACTGGGCCCAGGCGCTGGATCTCATGGGCGCCGAGCAACTCGATGCCCACCGCATGCAGCTCACCCTGGGCAGCGTGCTCAAGTACCGCGAGGACCAAGATCGGGTCAGGGCCAACGGGCTGGAGGCGCTGGTACAACGCGCCGTGGAGCGCGGTGTCTGAGCCCAGCCTCGCCGCGCCGGGTGACGCTGTCCCTGATGACGCTGTCCCTCGTGACGCGGCGGCGGACGAGGGGTCCCACCTGGCGGTCTCCTTCGTGCGGGCGTTGCGTCAGGCCGGCCTGACGGTGGCGTTGGGTAGCGCCATCTCCTACCGGCAGGCTCTGGGCGAGCTGGACATCCATCTGGGTTCCAGCCTGTATTGGGCTGGGCGGGCCACCCTTGTGCGAAAACCGGAGGACGTTCCCACCTACGACGCGGTGTTCGCCGCCTTCTTCGCCAATCAGCGGGGACAGGCCCTGGTCATCGAGGCGCCTGCGGTCGAGATCAGCCTGGCCTTCGATGATCCCGAGGGAGACCAGCCTCCCTCCCCGCCGCAGCAGGAGGAACCCGAGCGCGACTCCATCGTGTTGCAGGTGCGCTATTCGGGCGTTGAGACCCTGCGGGACAAGGACTTCGCCCGGTGCAGCCACGCCGAGCTCGAAGAAGTCCGTCGGCTGATGGGGGAGTTGCGCCTGGTCGGTTCCCGCCGCCGGTCCCGCCGTTGGAAGAAGGCCAAAGGCTCCGACGCCACCCGCCTGGACCTGCGCCGCACCGTCCGCTTGGCCCTCAAGGCGTCGGGCGAGCCCATGGCCCGCAAATACGTCACCCATGGCGAACGCCCTCGGCGCCTGGTCCTGTTGCTCGATGTGAGCGGCTCCATGGAGCCCTACTCCCGGGCCTTTCTGCGCTTCGTACACGCCGCCGTGGTGGGCCGCACCAAGGTCGAGGCCTTTGCCCTGGGTACCCGGCTCACCCGTATGACCAGGGAGTTGCAGACCCATGATCCCGATGCCGCTTTGCAGCGCGCCTCCAGGGCGGTGGTCGATTTCTCCGGGGGGACCCGTCTGGGGGACACCCTGCGGGCCTTCAACGATCAATGGGGGGTACGAGGCATGGCCCGAGGCGCCATCGTGGTGATCCTCTCCGATGGCTGGGACCGGGGCGAGCCCGCCGCCCTGGCCACCGAGATGGCCCGCTTGTCCAGGGTGGCTTTCCGGGTGGTGTGGGTGAACCCGCTCAAGGCCTCGCCCGGGTACGCCCCCTTGGCTCAGGGAATGGCGGCGGCCCTGCCCCATGTTGATGCGTTCATCGAGGGGCACTCGCTGACCTCCCTGGAAGAATTGGCCAAGGTGATCGCCGCGTGAGCCCAATCACCAACAGCGGATGCACCAACAGCGGATGCACGAACAGCGGATGCACGAACAGCAGATGCACGAACAGCAGCACGGAGCGCCAGCATGCGTGAGATTCTCGACGACATCGATCGGTGGCGGGCCGCCGGTAAGGCCATCGCGTTGGCCAGGGTGGTGGATGTGGCCGGTTCGGGTCCTCGTCTCCCCGGTTCGGCTATGGCCGTCAACGAGGACGGCGAGGTGGCCGGCTCGGTGTCGGGTGGGTGCGTAGAAGGTGCGGTGGTCACCGAGGCGCTGGACATTCTGCAAACCGGCGAGCGGCGGCGGGTCACCTACGGCTTTTCCGACGATGAGGCCTTCGCGGTCGGTTTGACCTGCGGTGGCACTATCCACCTGTTCATAGAACCCCTGGACTGGTAACGGCTCCAACCGGCCAACCAACGCAACGGGCCAACCAACGAAAGCGACACCGTGATCTACGAGCTGTTGAACGAAGAGATCCGGTCCGAGCGGCCCGCCGCCCTGGCCACCGTCATCGAGGGTTCGCCGGAGCGGGTCGGGCTGAAGCTGTTCGTACGACCGGGACGCGAGGCGGTGGGTAGCCTCGGCCACCCCGATCTGGATCGGGTGGTGCAGCGCGATGTGTTGGGCGAACTAGCCGCCGGCCAGACGCTGGTGCGCCATTACGGGGCTGAGGGACAGGCCAGGGAGGACACCCTGAGCGTGTTCATCGAGAGCTTCGCCCCTCCGCCCCAGATGTTGATCTTCGGGGCGGTGGACTTCACCGCGGCGTTGGCCAAGGTGGCCAAGGTGCTGGGCTACAGGGTCACGGTGTGTGACGCTCGGCCAGTGTTCGCCACTAGGGCCCGGTTCCCTGCTGCCGATGAGGTGGTGGTGGACTGGCCCCACCGGCTTTTGCAGCGGTTGGGCAAGACGTTGGGCCCGCGCGACGCGGTGTGTGTGTTGACCCATGACCCTAAATTCGACGTGCCCGCCGTGATCGAGGCGCTGCGCACCGACGCGGGCTACCTGGGGGCCATGGGCAGCCGTCGCACCCACGAGGACCGCACCCGGCGACTGCTGGAGGAGGGGGTCAGCGAGGCCGAGTTGGCCCGTGTGCTTTCGCCCATAGGCCTCGACATCGGTGCCCGCACGCCGGAGGAGACCGCGGTGTCCATCTGCGCAGAGATCATTGCCACCCGAACCGGTCGCCGCGCCCCCAACCTGCGCGACGCCAGTGGCCCCATCCACTGACGACGCGCCGGTCAGGCATCTCTCAGCCGGCTCAGCCGCGAGATTTATCCACAGCGATGTGGATCACTCGCTCCAGTAAGGCAATGAGGGTTTCTTTCACGTATTGGGAGTTACGAGCGTCGGTGGCGACCATGGGCGTCTCGGAATCGACGTTGAGGGCGTCGCGGACGGACTCCAGGTCGTGATAGAGGCCGCCGTCGAACATGTTGACGGCAACGATAAACGGCATCTTGCGTTCTTCGAAGTAGTCCAGCGCCGGGAAGGCGTCTTCGATACGACGGCTGTCTACCAAGATCACCGCGCCCAAGGCGCCTTGAACCAAGTCGTCCCACATGAAGCCGAAGCGGTCCTGGCCGGGTGTGCCGAACAGGTAGAGCACGATGCGATTACCGATGGTGATGCGACCGAAGTCCATGGCCACGGTTGTGGTGGTCTTGGTCGTCACCATGGAGGTGTCGTCCACATTGGCGCCGACGGTGGTCATGGCCGCCTCGGTGGACAACGGCGTGATCTCCGAGATGGTGCCGACCATGGTGGTCTTGCCCACACCGAAGCCGCCTGCGATCACGATCTTGACGGGGATAGGGGCGGTCAGCGGAGCCGTTGCGGTGGCTATGCCACCGGCGTTCGTGGCGCCGCCGCCGGGGTTAGAGGTTTCGAATGCCATCGATGAGCTCCCTCACCAAGGAGATGTCCTTAGAAGCGTCGGTTGGGGCGTCGTAGAGCCGGAGAATCCCGTCGACGACGAGGTCGCCGACGAGCACTCGAGCCACGCCGATTGGGACTGAGATCGTGGCGGAAATCTCCACTACGGACAGCGGCCGCTCAAGCAGCGCTGCGATCTTTTTCCGTTCGAACGTGAGCTTGTCGGAGGCGGCGGCTCCCAGTTCGGTCAACGCCACCATGGATTCGAAGCGCAGATGGGGCGCTTCGGTGTTCGTGCGACCACCCGTCATCGTGTATGCCCGCACGATGTGGTCGGCCGATCCCGTTCCCACCGTGGCGGTGGCCAACTCGGCCGCATCACGTTTGAGGAACGGACGAGCGAAGGATGCTCGTGTCGGTTCTGGATTTGGCTGGCCGGGCGAGGTCATCGTCCCAGGCTGTTCTTCAACTCTGTTATGAGCTCGGGACTGAGTTGAGCTCCGACCCGTTGAACGAACAAGGTCATGGCGTAGCCGACCAGGCCGAGATCGACAGATCGACTGGTCAAGACCCCCAGCGAGGAGCCATGGCCGATGGAGGAGGCAAACATGAAGCCCTCCTGCATCTCGACGATGACTTGGTTCACGCCGCCTCGGCCCATCACTCGCGAGGCCCCGTCGCTCAGGCTGCGAAGGCCCGACACGATGGCAGCCAGCTTGTCAGCCGAGCCCCGGTCCAGGCTTGATGACATTGCCATCAACAAGCCGTCGGCGGACACGCAAATGGATTGCTCCACGCCTGTCGTGTTCTCGGCAAAGCTGGACAGGAGCCAGTTGAAGTCTTTGACTCGCGCTTGGAGTGCACTATTGGTCATGGTCATGTCGCCAATCTCCTTCACTGGTTCCCGTTGTCGGGGGCGGTGGCATCGGTTTCGGCTTGATGCTGACCCTGCTGGAATCTCGACAGGGCCGAGCGGACATCCTCCGCTGATCGGCTGGGGCTGATCGGGCCTTCTTCGCTGGTCGGTCCGGTGTCGAACATGTGGGCACCCTTGACCCGCCGGGACAGGCGGGCCGTGGCCGGCTGGGCGGCGGGGGCGGCAGCCGTAGTCTCGACGGCTTCCGTCGTGGCCGGCGCTGGCACGCTTGCTGGCGAGGCGACGGCAGCGGGCTGGGCAGGCTGGGTGGCCTGGGCGGGCTCGCTGTGCTCGGCGGGCTGATCGAAGG